>NZ_RHQO01000098.1:0-15183 GCF_003935475.1 Pseudomonas sp. p99-361
GCAGCTGTCTCCAGTAGAGTATGAGAAACGCTATTTCCTGAGCTTGGAGAGTGTCTAGAAAACCAGGGGCGATTCACGTTTTTCAATCGGCCTGCTCAGGCGACCATATCGACAATCGTGGAAGATTCCTGACTAGCACTGACGAAGACTGAAGGCTAGGAGCCTTAATGGAGGAGGGCGTAGTTAAATAATGCGGTTTTGTCTCTCAGGTACAGCGAGCGAGGCGCGACGATGGGCCTAGCCATGCGAGACCCCATCTATCTCCTCCCGGGCGGCTATGACAACCGCGTCGGGGTCGGAGGATATGACGTCCTTCGGCAGCTTACCCCCCAAATACGAATTGGATGATTCGAACCACAAAGCCATGCCCCAGCCACTCATCCTGGTGGCCAGCACAGCGATGACGCGCTGTATTCCCTGGGCCGCAACGGCCAAGGTGCGTGCTTCGATGGCGTAACGTGGGAAGTACTCCACACCCTCGTAGTTGATAGAGAAGATCGCACCGTCTACATACCGGTCAGGAGCGCCGTCGCTGAGTTGCTCAGCCAACGCCGGCAACAGCGCATTTAGCTCTGGCCAGGTAAGCCAGTCTCCGCTGGTCATGACTCTGGATTGTGTCTTGGACTGGAGAATCGCCTCTCGGCCGGAAACATTCCTCGCCGTTCGAATGATCCGCATTCTGCGAGACGCTCCTTAAGTTTTAGGGGTAGGGGATCCCAGCAGTCAGTTCTGAGCTGCCCGCTGAGAGATAGACCACCACTAATTCGGTTCCACTGGCAGATCGATGGTCGACCACTCAACGGCGGTGCGAGTCCTGGAAGTAATCGTCTTGTGCAACCAGGCCCAAATCACCGCTCTCAACAGATAGCTCATCACTGAACAGGTGCTGAACTCGTCGCTCTTGCTTCATGTACGCCAAGGTCTGGAAAAAACAGTGCTCACAGAGGTGTACCTCGAATCGCTGGCCGTCGTGCTCGCTGCCATACCCCCAGTGGGCTTGTAGGGTTCCATACTGGTAACCACCCGCGGCCCTGCGCGTAGAACAACCGCAGACGTCACAGGTCACGTCAGTGACGGTCTCAACCTCGACCAGCCCTGTAATTTTCACTGTGAATTCCTAGAAAAATGGCTTCGAGCCATGTTGGAGGGCAAACTGGCTATCGACGACTGGGCAATCCAAGCTTGACCGCGGTCGCGCATGCCGATGCGCTTCACCGAATGCGCGCGTTCCTGATCATACGCATGATAACAGGTGTTCTGGGTTGTACTGAGATTGCTGTGCCGCAGGTCTTCCTGCAGGTCCTTAGGATCGCGCAGCGGCGCGTCAAAGATGGCAGAGGTGTGACGCAGCCAGTGCGCAGACGCACACGCCCACAGCAACAAGCGCTCAGTGTAACTGCGGTATGAGTTGAACGTCTGTGCATTGTCGGAAAACGCGGGCAGGAACGCACGCACCGCAGCGTAGCCCCGGTCAGCTTCCAAACAGGCTTCAAACTCATCCAGGTAGGAGCCGACGCAGGCGAGTGGGGAACTCTGCAAACGGAAGGCTTGATCGATGAAGTTATCGTAGGTTTCGAACAAGGGAGTGGGTGCGCGCCATGGAATACCAGTCAGATTTTTGAAAAACAATAGACTTCCAGTTATGACAGCAATCGGAAGTCAGAAGCGTTATATGCGCTAATTTTTACTACCGCGTACTGAGGCCTTAGGCCTTGATGGATGAATCCAAGTCACCTACATTCTCGTTACAAGCCACTTGGTTAGGAATCAGCGTAGGAGCTGGTTTCGCCTTGGGATATGCGAAAGCACAAAAACACCACCTTTTTGGTGGTTTTTTAGTGCTTGCTGTTTTTGCTCCTGACGGACACGTCCAGCCTGGAGCAAAGTACACGCTCCATGAAAGCCACATTCAAAGCGCTTCGCTGGTCCCTAGTGCTGTGCTCTCGATCTTCTGGAGCCCGCACGCCATGATGTGACCCGACGCCAAAGTCGAAAAAGTGTACCTCTACCCCAAACCGGTGGACTTTCGAAAATCCATAGATGGCCTGCTCGTTGCGCGCTTAGTGGATGTCGGTGTGGCAAACGCCGCAATACAGGATTTCGATGGTCACGTCGTCAGATCGTGAGCTGCGACCGTTGAATGTCATGGGGCGAGGGGAGCTGTGGCCGACTGGACCGGCATAACCGATAGCTGTGTACATGTGATGCCTCGCAGACTGTTGAGGCGGCGCATCGTGCGCACCAGGCCGGGGTGCGGACATGTCCGTTCCCCTGTAAGTAATGCCTAATCCTCCGAAGGTGTACGGCCGGGGATATGCATAGGCACAGATCTGCGGTCATGTCATTGTCTAATCTTCTGTATGATCGCCCATGCTTCTGACTTCCCACACTACCGTCCACCGACTCAACGGATGCTGTATCCGCGATCTGCACTTAGCATCTAGCGGTAGCGGCCTAAAGTCGGCGAATCTGTTTACCATTACAAAGCTTAGGTCCCTTGGAATCTTCGCGTTCTTGGGCGCTTGCTCAGAGATTTCATTCTGCGTAGAGGCTGCTGTGCTCATCGTGAACGGTGCCGGCACATCATGACCGTGATGATGCAAACTCTCTCCTCACCGTCGTGGATCTCCTATTCTCTATTTGTAAAGCCATAGTCGGCTGCTTCTCAACCGTTCATAAAACGGGGTTGCCCCGCCAATTTGTGCTCTCAGGAGAAATGTATGGAGAATCAAAGCGAACACTTCGGTTTGAGCCGGCGTGAGATGCTGATTTTTCTAGGGGCAATGGCGTGGGCGACCACAAGACGAGCGCAAGCGGCACCGACCCCGTTTGACACAGAGCTAGCCCAGGCCATCGCTTCAAACGACCTGTCTTTTACTGGTGCAGATCGCGAAAAATTCATGGTCTACCCGGGCGATCAGCCCCGCTCTCAGGGAGGGTATCGTGGTCACCCGAGTGATCGGCAGATCTCGACATCAGCCAGGAGCCTAATTGTTGCTTGCGAGGTGACTAGCGAAGCCAACTACCGCTCCAAGCTCCAGAGCCCTATCTGGCCTGGTGGTGAGTCGGGCGTGACCATCGGCATTGGATACGATCTTGGGTATACCACGGCAGCTAACTTTCGATCGGACTGGGCCAGGCTGCTGCCTGAGCTTACAGTCGACAGGCTCGCAAGGTGTTGCGGGACCAAAGGAAGACCGGCATCACAGAGAGCTAGAGACCTCCGCGACGACAAGGTTGGCTGGACAGAATCAAATACCCAGTTCGATGCGTACCTTCGGTATGTTGTTGGCCAGACGGAGGATACGTTTAAGAACTGCAGCCATCTCCATCCGGACTCTTTAGGTGCATTGGTCTCATTGATTTATAACCGTGGAGCCAGTCTTTCTCGCACGTCCGATCGTCGCCGCGAAATGCGCGAGATCTACGCACTTATGCGAGACCGCAATTTTGCCGCCATTCCAACCAAGTTCCGTGACATGAAACGACTCTGGAAGGACGATCCTCAGGCACGAGGACTGCTGAGGCGGCGGGAACTTGAAGCGCTCCTTTTTGAGCAAGGCTTGAAGGCCTAACCTAGGAGCTCAATCATGTGGCACTGTCGGCTCACCGCGGGGTTGCTTACTGTCTTCGTAGTGCTGCTGGCTGAATCCGCGATAGCGGCAAAATCTACAGACCAAGCTCGAAGTGTCGCCCGGCTAGTACACACGGGCGAATGGGAACTTGCGGCCGAGGGGGCGCGGATCGCACTCCAGCACCAGATGAGTCATCGCCGCGCTCCGGACGCAGTGCCCGCGGCAATCCTGTTGGTTCCCGCGCTCACTCTGCTAGATCGACATGCCGAGGCACTGCGTCTTCTGGCGCCATTGGGGAGCAGACCGGCAGTAGTAGCTGCACGGGGCACTATTCTATTGGATCAAGGCGACTATCAAGGAGCTACAGAGGCCTTTACGTTGGCACTACAAGATCCGGCGTCCCTGCCCAGAGTTACGCAGGCTCGGATCACCTGCGAGCGGGCTTATGCTGACGAGCAGACCGGCGATACCAGTGCAGCTGCGGCGGGATATCTTGAGTCTTTGAAGTTGTACGCCGCGGCTGGACATGAACAAACCTTCTTCATGGATCGGCCCCGTGTCAGTGGCACCTTATGGGACCCGGTTGCCCCGCAACCAATCAAAGTACCTGGGCCCGTCGGAGACGTGATTACTGAGCTTGATGCGCTGGGCGAACCTAATGCGCAGCCAGGTTATTACTCTGAAGCGTTCTCAGCGTATCTGGAGGAAGAGTACCTAGACTCGTACCCGCGTGCTGGACCATTCGTGGACTGCCTTGTCCGGCTGGCCAAATTCAAGGAAGCGACCGGCGAGGAGGAGCTGGCGCATGCGATCCTGCAGACCGCTATTGCGCAGGCCAGTGTTTTGGAGGGGTTGGGGTATACATATCGCCCAGCCCTTGTTTTCAGCGCGTACTTTGAATTTTTGGAGCGAGCAAATTACGATCCCAAGCGGCTGGATCAGATGGCACAGTTTGCCCTGTTCGCAGCTGGGCAAATCAGTCCTGCATATAGTGAGGGCGACATCCGATCGCCAACGTCGCCGACATCAAGCCCGCGAATGAGGGCGTACCAAGCACTTGAAGCGGTACGACTGCGCTCGCTATTTAGATCAGGTGAAATGTCTGACTCTGTCCGTGATGAAGCGTTTGTTGTAGCGCAGGACTATCAATCGTCGATTGCGGCGCTTGCCGTTCACCGACACTCAGAAGGGAGAGTGCACCCGCGTGACCCTGCCGTTTTCACAAAGGCGGAGCACAAGGCGTTTTGGGAGCAGTTCGACCGGGACACGCCAGATAGCGCTCATCTGTCTGGGTTTCAGCTGAAACCTGGGCAGCTCTTTCTCATGATCAGCCCTGGTGCAGGTACAGGTGCCGGGCGCATTTGGGCGCAAGATGCGCAGGGAACGGTTTGGGCCGCCCTCGGCACTGACCGCGAGACGTTACGTACAGACATCGAGACCCTCCGTTGCTCCCTGGACGTGAAGATGTGTTGCACATTCCCTGCTAGCTCACGAATGGGGGCTGCGTACCGCCGTCTGAAGGACGCATACATCGCCGAGTACAACCTCGATGTAGTCGAGGACTGCCCGTTACAAGAGGAGGACTTTGAAGCTTCAGTAGCTTATCGAGTGTTCGACGAGATATTCGCCGACTCGACAATTCGAGGCATGGTTTCAAAGGCGGAAGAGTTGATCATTGTGCCTCAAGGGGAGTTAGCCTCGGTACCGTTCGGCGCGCTACCTTTTGAACGGCCGAGGGCAGGGCGCGGCCCTGTCGCGGCGGCATCAACTAAGTGGTTGGGCTTAGAGAAGGCCATCCAGATCTATCCATCGGTCAACAGCTACTTAGTGGCTGATGCAAGTGAGCAGGCCCTCGACAAAATCCGCCTTTTTGGAGTGGGCGATCCGACCTTGGGTGACACTCACGTCACAGGGCGTAAAGTCGATTGCACGCAGTTCACTCCCCGTAGCCGGCGCGACCGCGGCGAGTCTTTAGGTGATCCGATGCGGGCGCTATCGCCACTGCCAGGAACCCGGAGCTGTTGGCCATGTCCAAGCTCAAGGGCGTCGCGTCAAACAAAGCATCCCGTCTCCTCTTATGGGAGGGCGCCACAGAAACAGGGGTACGGGCTGCATCCAGAACCAAACGGTCCATGAACCAAGCGGAGGTTTTGGTATTCGCCACCCACGGGCTCATGCGAGGGGATTTTGGGCTCAAGGAATCTGCCCTCGTGCTGTCCAGGCCAAGACTTAAAGGACCGACTCATTCTGACAGCTTCCTTACGTTGAGCGAAATCATGCAGCTGCAGCTGAAAGCGAGGCTTGCCATTCTTTCAGCGTGTAACACTGGCTCGAGTGGTGATGCTGCAGGTGATGCCTTGGCCGGCTTCGCCACTGCGTTCTTTCGAGCAGGCGCAGAGTCTGTATTACTGTCTCAGTGGACAGTACGTGATGACGTGGCCGCTTTCGTTACGCCAAGGATAGTTGCGCTAATGATGG
Organism: Pseudomonas sp. p99-361; assembly: GCF_003935475.1. Taxonomy (NCBI): domain Bacteria; kingdom Pseudomonadati; phylum Pseudomonadota; class Gammaproteobacteria; order Pseudomonadales; family Pseudomonadaceae; genus Pseudomonas; species Pseudomonas sp. p99-361. The sequence continues at coordinate 6,054 of NZ_RHQO01000098.1, forward strand.
GAGATCCCACGATCAAAGAGTGTGAGCGGGGAGGCCAAGCAGACCGCAACGCTGCGGAGGCGATGAGGATGGCGCTTTGCGAGGCTCGGCGCAGCCACGCACTGGTTGCCGACTTACCAGGCGATTGGGCCCCTTTCGTGTTGGTCGGAGGGCGTTCCAAGTTATAGAAAGACTCGGCCCGGGAATTAAGAGTCGTTCGGACTATCGCGTCCAACTCTGAATTCTCAGCGCTCCAGCTACCCCAACGTGGGGGAGGACGATCGCACTCTCGATTACACCGTGCAGGAGGAGTTCATCGACCCCTTTTATTGAAGTAACGGAGCCGGAGACCTGATCTGGTGCCTGGTGGAAGCCGGATAGGGTATATGATTACCCTGCCTGCAGCACATCGATCACCTCGAACCTCTGTTATGGTCGCACCAGGCCGGAGTGCGGGCATGTCCGTTTCCCCGTGAGTGATACCTAATCCTCCGGAGATGGACGGCCGGATAATACACACAGGCATAGATCTGCGATCATCTCATTGTCTAATCCTCTGTATGATCGCCCACGCTTTTGACTTCCCGTTCCGACGTAAACGAAACCCTGGTATCGCTGATCAAGCCGCTGTCCCACACCCCCGGTTTTCTCGACACCGGTTTGCCCGGCGTGCAAACGCTGTCCTGGAGCGATTATGTTGCCAGCAGCCCGCAGATATACGAGCCGAGCCTGATCATCCTCGCGCAGGGTAGCAAACTCGCACGTCTGGGGCCGCGTACGTTCGAATACGGTGCCGGGCATTATCTGGTGCAGGCGCTCTCGGTGCCGTTCATGTGCGAAACCTTCGCCACTCCCGAAGAGCCGCTGTACGGCGTGTCGGTGTCGATCGACCGGCTCGTGCTCGGGGATCTGGTGCAAGCCATGGGGATGCCCGCGGATGCGTCGGTCAAGGCACAGACACCGGAATCCATGACCTCTGCCGAGCTGGATGTGCAAATGCGGGATAGCGTCGAGCGCCTGTTGCGATGCCTGCACGACTCAATGGATCGCCAGGTGATGGGGCAGTCGCTGGTGCGCGAGGTGCTGTATGCCGCACTGCGTGGCCCGCAAGCGGGGGTGTTGCGGGCGCTGGTCGAGCAGCAGGGGCATTTCGCGAGAATCGCTGCGGCGCTACAGCATCTGCGCAATCACTACTCCGAGGCGTTGAGCGTGGATGAACTGGCCGGGTGCGCCAACATGAGCGTCTCGACCTTTCACGAGCATTTCAAGCGCACCACACTGCTATCGCCGGTGCAATATCTGAAACGACTGCGCCTTTTGAAGGCCCAGCAAATGCTGATCGGCGAGGGCATGGCGGTAGGGCAGGTGGCACATCGGGTGGGGTATCAGAGCACTTCGCAATTCAGTCGTGAGTACAAACGCTATTTCGACCGAAGCCCGGGGGGGGAAAGGGCGCAGTTGAAGATTTCAGCGTGAAACTAGAAAGGCCACCAGCTCAACGGATGCTGTATGGGCAATTAGCAGGGTTAAATAACGACTGTCAATTATAATTTACATTTCGACGATCTCAGCGCTTTGGATGCCTATTCCCTCGCTTCCAATTTCCAGTCATCGTGACGACGGTACCAATTATCTTGAAAAATGGGGCCCGGGCGCGTGGCCAGGCAGCGGATCAGGGCGCAGAGGGGCGCATTGGCATCGACGTGGCGGGTCAGTTGCATGATGAACCAGGGCAGAGGATCAGACAGCCTAATGATCGCAGATTGACGGTATCGCGCCAGTAGCACAAAGGCAGGTTCGGAGAATCAGGCATGCATGCCGGAGAATCAGCCGTGGGCGCGAGGGCGAATGGTGGGCACAATTGCCCCACTGAATCGTTTCATTCTACAGCGAGGTCCAGCATGTATACCGCCATCGGTTACGCCGCCCAAACCCCTACCAGCCCCCTGGCGCCCATGACTTTCGAGCGCCGCAGCCCGCGCCCGGACGATGTCGCCATCGAGATCCTGTACTGTGGCGTGTGCCACTCCGACATCCACCAGGCGCGCAACGAATGGGGCATTGCCGTATACCCGCTGATGCCTGGCCACGAAATCATCGGCCGCGTCACCGCCACGGGCGACCAGGTCACCGCCTACAAGGTAGGTGACCTGGTAGGCGTGGGTTGCATGGTCGACTCCTGCCGCCACTGCGAGGCGTGCGCCAAGGACCTGGAGCAATACTGCCAGCAAGGCCCGACCATGACCTACGCCACCCCGGACCGGGTCGACGGCAGCAATACCATGGGCGGCTACTCCAGCAGCATCGTGGTCAGCGAGCATTTCGTGCTGCGCATTCCGGCCGGCATGGACCTGCCCAGCGCCGCGCCGATCCTGTGCGCCGGTATCACCACCTATTCGCCGCTCAAGCACCATGGTGTCGGCCCAGGGCACAAGGTCGGCATCCTGGGCATGGGCGGGCTGGGCCACATGGGCATCAAGCTGGCCAAGGCGCTGGGCGCAGAAGTGACCTTGTTCACCCGCTCCCAGGCCAAGGCCGAAGAAGCGCGGCGCCAAGGCGCCGACCATGTGATCGTGTCCACCGATGCCGAGCAGATGCGCGCTGCGGCCGACCGTTTCGATTTCCTGCTCGATACCATTCCGGTGCAGCACGACCTGAACCCGTACCTGGAAACGCTGAAGTTCGACGGGGTGCACATTCTGGTCGGCCTGATCGAGCCGATCGACCCGGCCGTGCATGCGGCCAATCTGGTCATGAAGCGTCGGGTGCTGGCGGGGTCGTTGATTGGTGGTATCGCCGAGACCCAGGAAGTGCTGGATTTCTGTGCCGAACACGATATCCGCTGCGATATCGAGATGCTGGACATCCGCAATATCAACCAGGCGTACGAGCGCATGATCGCCGGTGATGTGAAATACCGGTTCGTGATCGACATGGCCACGCTGCAGGCCTGATCGAGGCCAGCGCCGGCCGCTATGCGGGCAAGCCGCGAAGCGGCCGGCTGGCAGGCCGGGGCAGGCTTGGCTACCAGGCCAGCGGTTTGTCCCAGCCCTTCCAGAACAGCCACCGGCGCACCTCCCCATGTGCGCCGGTACCGATCTGCCACGCCGGCCGGCCGCTGTCGAGGGCAATCTCCGCCACAATCCCGGCATGGCTGGCGGCCACCAGGGTACGCCCGTCGGCGCTGATGTCCATGGCGCTGATGGTCGAGCCCAGGTAGTGCTGCCAATGCTCCTGGCCATCTTCGCCAAAGGCCCGCAGGTAGCCGTAGGCATCACCGATGATGTATTCGCCAGCGCGCGCCACCCCGGCATAGACACGCGCGCCATCCTGCACCAGTGGGGTGCGCGGGTCCTGGCTGTAGTAATCGGTGCGCAGCCCCGGCAGGTCGGCTACCCGTACCGCCAGCGTGGCACCGCTGTAGAAGTGGCAGGCGTTGAGGAGCAACTGGTCACCCCGCTGGTTGAACAGCGCGAAATGCGGGTATTCGCTGCCGGGACCAATCTCGGCCACCAACCTGAGCCGGTCGTCCAGCACCAGGTGCCGGCTGCCTTGCTCACCCACCACGACCCAGCGGCCATCCGCCGACACCGCGCCGTGCTCCATGCTCAGCCCGAGGCTGATGTCCTCCGGCTCGGTGCCTTCGGCCAGGGCGTCGAGTACCCGCGCCTGGTGCGGCAGCAGGCGGGTTGCGCCGTCGCTGGCCAACACGAAGGTGCCATCGGCACTGACCAGCAGCACGCGTTGGCCGTCCGGGAAAGGGATCAATGCGGTGGGCGCGGGTGGCAGGTCGAACGGCTCGAACGGGTAGCCGGCCGGCAACCCTTCCAGGCCGGTCGGCCAGGCCAGGCGCTGTACCTGCGGGCCGCCCCAGCCAGCGGTTACCCGGACGCCTTCGGCATTGCCCAGGGCAAAGTAGCGACGGGCCGGGCAGCGGCCGAAGCACTCGACGCCGATCACCGGGGTGACCCCATGGCGATCGATACGCAGCACCTGGCCTTTTTCGTGCGGCATGGCGATGCGCGCCAGCAGGCTACCGTCGCCCAGCAGCAGGACATTGCTGATGCCCTGGCCATGCTCATCGAGCAACGGTACCAGCGGTTGGTGGGCAGGCGGCCAGGCTTGGCGGAAGGCTTGGTGCTGCTGCTCACTGCAGCCCGGGCGGTTGGCTGCCTGCAGGGCTGCCAGCCAGGCGTCGAGCAGGTGGTCGGTGGCGGGCACTTGTGGCGCTTGAAGGTTGTCCCAGCCTTGGGCACGGCCTTGTGCGACGTAGTCGTTGACGGCCTGGGCATAGGCGATGACCGCCTGCTGCCATTGCTGCTGGGGGTACTGCTTGTCCATGAGTGGATCGGGCTCCTTGCTGCAACGTGTTTCACTTCAAGTGGGCATGGTACTCCTTATGCCCGACTTGCGGTTGTTGGCCCCGGGTGTGACGCGTACCATGCCGGCATTCCTATTCATGACAATGCGTACGTCGGCAACCCAGTAGACCGGGGCCCTGGCGCGCGACCTGTTGCTTTTTCAAGGAGACTCTCTTTCTACAATGAACGGACCTGTACCCAGCCACCTGCCACCCGGCACGGGCAGCGGCAGTTGGCTTAGCGTCATCGCCTTGGCCCTGGCGGCCTTCATTTTCAATACCACCGAATTCGTTCCGGTGGCGCTGCTCAGTGACATTGGCGGCAGCTTCGACATGAGCACTGCCCAGGTCGGCCTGATGCTGACCATCTATGCCTGGGTGGTGGCGCTGGCGTCTCTGCCGATGATGCTGCTGACCCGCAACATCGAACGGCGGCGCTTGCTGTTGTTGGTGTTCATGGTGTTCATCGTCAGCCATTTGTTGTCCTGGCTGTCGCAAAGCTTCGCCATGCTGCTGGTCAGTCGCATCGGCATTGCCCTGGCGCATGCAGTGTTCTGGGCCATTACCGCTTCGCTGGCGGTGCGCGTGGCGCCGCCCGGGCAGCAGGCCAAGGCGTTGGGCCTGCTGGCCACCGGCACCACCCTGGCCATGGTGCTTGGCATCCCGCTCGGGCGTGTGGTGGGCGAGGCACTGGGCTGGCGCATCACCTTCCTGAGCATTGCCGTGGTAGCGCTGGCGACCATGGTGTGCCTGATGAAGTCGTTGCCGCTGCTGCCCAGCCAGAACTCCGGGTCGCTACGCAGCCTGCCGGTCCTGTTCAGGCGCCCGGCGCTGGTCATCACCTATTTGCTGGTGACCCTGGTGATTACTGCGCAATTCACCGCGTACAGCTATATCGAGCCATTCGCTCTGCACGTGGCGCAGATCGGCGGCGAGCGCACCACGCTGTTGCTGTTGCTGTTCGGGGGGGCAGGGGTACTGGGTTCAGTGTTGTTCAGCCGCTACAGCGAGCGCTTCCCGCAGGGTTTCCTGCTGGGCTCGATGGGGGTGTTGGCGGCGTGCCTGCTGTTGCTATTGCCATTGTCAGGCAACTTTTACGTGTTCGCGGTGCTGAGCATGTTGTGGGGGGTAGCGATCCTCAGCTTCAGCCTGGCGTTGCAGTCCAGGACCTTGAGGCTGGCCTCTGATGCGACCGACGTGGCCATGGCGCTGTTCTCGGGTATCTACAACATCGGCATCGGGGGTGGGGCCCTGCTGGGCAGCATTGTCAGCAGCCGGCTGGATGTGGCGTACATCGGCCTGGTGGGTGGCAGTGTGGCGGTGGTCGGGTTGTTGCTGGCCGTGGCCAGCGCCCGGCGCTTGCGAGAGGCATTACCGCACTGACCGGTCAGGCCCTGCGATGGGCTGCGCGGCAGCCCAAACCGGTGGCAGGGCGTCAGGCCAGCACAGCCGCCCATGCTGAAACCAGCAAAAGCCCCGCCAACAGTTGGTTGAACACCCGTAACCGCTGCGGCGCCTGCAACCAGCGGGCGCTGCCTGCCCCCAGTACCGCCCATGCCCCCATGCACGGCAGGGCAACCAGGCAGAACACCAACGCCAGCTGCCATACCGGTAACCTGGGGGCGGCAAACACCCCCACAACCGCCACGGCCATCAACCACACTTTGGGGTTGACCGCCTGCAGCAAGGCGGCGCTGAGGGCGCTGAAGCCTTGCGCCGTACCCGCGTGCAGCGGTGCCCCGGCACTGCGCAGCATTTTCCACGCCAGCCCGCTCAACCACAGCGCTCCGGCCCAGCTCATCAGTTGTTGTGCCAGTGGGTGGCGCAGCAACAGCTCGCCCAGCCCCAGGCCCACCAGCAGCACAATCGTCGCTGCCGTGCAGCAGGCCGCCAGGATCGGCAACAGGCTGGCCCGTACGCCCAGGCGGGCGCCGTGCGCCAGGATCAACAGGTTGGTTGGCCCCGGGCTGAGGCTGGCGACCAAAGCAAACAGGATGAAGGGCAGCATCGACTGAGACATGGGAACGCTCCAGAGCATCAAAGCCCCATGCTCGCTGTTGCCAAGCGGTTCAGTCTGGAAGATTTGAGCAGCGCCTGCGGTAGTCGGCCGGCGTCAGCTGGTAGGCACGGCGAAACCAGCGGCCCAGGTGGCTCTGGTCGGCAAAGCCCAAGGCCACGGCCACTTGCGCCGAGCTCTGGCCTTGGGCGAGCAGCCGCCGCGCCCGGGTCAGGCGCAGCTGGATGAGGTAGGCATGCGGGGCAATGCCGAAGGCGGCCTTGAACGCCCGGGTGAGGCGAAAACGGTCGATACCGCAGGCCTGGGCCAGGTCGTCGAGGCCAATGTCACGTTCCAGGTGGGCATGCAGGTAGTCCCGCGCGCGCTGCGCGCTCAGCGGCAGGCGCGGGTCGGGGTTGATGCGCCGGCGCCAGTGCAGGTGGCAGGTCAGGCGGGCAAGCAGTTCGTCGGTGGCGGTTTGCCGGACGATGCGCAAGTCCTGGTCGTGAACCGCGCGGAAGGCGAGGGCGGTAGCGCTTGCCAAACGTTGGTCATGGCAAAGGGTGTCGGCAAAGCTCGGCAGGCTGCCGCCCGGCGCGTGCTCGAACAGCGACCGCAATTGCTGGTCGAGCCAGAGCGGGTCCAGGTACAACGTGGAGTAAGTGAAGCCTTCCTCGGTGGGGGCCAGGCCATCGTGAATATCGCCAGGCTCGAGCAAGAACACCTGCCCGGGTGTGCTGCGGTGGCGCACCCGGCGGCAATTGAACTGCTGCACCCCCTGTTCGGTGACGCCCACCAGAAAGCTGTCGTGCCAGTGCGGGTCGTAGGCATGCCCGACAAAATGCGCCCGCACCGACTCGATGCCGGTGTCGGCGTCCTGCTTGAAGTCTATCCAGTTGCTCATGGGGGCATGCCGCCGATTCAAAACGCCAACCTAGCGTAACGGTTGAGTTCAGTCTGGAACAATTGTGCAGCCACTGGCCAGTGCCGGTTCACGCAGTGCCTCGAAGCGCTCGCGTAGCCACAGGTGCAGTTGGGTTACCGCTGGGGTGAGCTGTTTGCGATGCGGGCAAACCAGCGTGACCGGGGTCGATTCGCCGAGCAGTCCGGGGAGAACGACCTCCAGTTCGCCGGTGGCTATGTTGGCGCTGACGTCCAGCCACGACTTGTACACGATGCCTTCACCCTGTACGGCCAAACGGCGGATGACATCGGCGTCGTCGCTGACCAGCGGCCCGCGCACCTGCACGGTGCGGTTGCCCAGTTGCCATTTGTCGTACACCCTGTTGTGCTGCATGTACAACAGGCATGCATGCTGCTGCAGCGCATCGGGGGTGAGTGGTCGGCCGTGGCGGGCCAGGTAGTCGGGCGAGGCGACCAGCACCCGGCGGTTCCAGGCAGCCAGCGGCAGGGCGATGTAGTTGGCGTCCTGGTTGTGGCCATAACGGATGGCCACGTCTACCGGGTCACGGTTGAGGTCGGCGATCTGGTCAGAGAGAAAGAAGCGCACCTGCAACGCCGGGTGCTCGCGGCGGAAGGCGCTGAGCCATGGCAACAGCATGTTGCGGCCCATGTCGGAGGGCGCCGACACCTGCAGCGTACCGCGCAGGGTGTCAGGGTTGCCATGCAGGTCCTCGTGGCCCTGGCGCAGGCTCTCCAGCACATTCAGTGCGGTCGGCAGGTAGCGCTCGCCCTCTGCGGTCAGGCGCAGGCTGCGGGTGGTGCGGGCGAACAGACGCACGTCCAGGTCGCGCTCCAGGCGCTTGATGGCCGCAGCCACCTGGCCAGGCAGCAAGCCCGCTTCGTGGGCAGCGGCGGTGAAGCTGCCCAGCACGCTGCTACGGGCGAACAGCTCAAGGTCTGCGATGCGCAGCATTTTCACTCCAGGGCCGAAAGTGTTGCTGCATTGTGCCGGTTTTTCTTTTCTGCAGGAAAGATAAGATGAGCGGCAAATTCACTGCTCATACCTGGAGTCGTTGCATGGATACCGTCTCGCTGGCCAAGCGCCGTTACACCACCAAAGCCTACGATGCCTCACGCCGTATTCCCCAGGCCACGGTCGATGCCTTGCTCGAGCAACTGCGCCACAGCCCGTCCTCGGTCAATTCCCAGCCCTGGCACTTCATCGTCGCCGACAGCGCCGAAGGCAAGGCCCGCCTGGCCAAGAGCACCTCGCAGGGCTACGCCTACAACACGCCGAAGCTGCTCGATGCTTCGCACGTGATCGTGTTCTGCACCCGTACCGAAATGACTGAAGCGCACCTGGACAGCGTGCTGGACCAGGAGGCCGCCGACGGGCGCTTCCGGGACGACCAGGCGCGCGCGGCGCAAAACCAGAGCCGCCGTCACTACGTTGACCTGCACCGCTTCGATCTGAAGGACGTGCAGCACTGGATGGAGAAACAGACCTACCTGGCCCTGGGCACGGCGTTGCTGGGTGCTGCGGCGCTGGGGCTGGATGCCACGCCCATTGAAGGTTTCGACAGCAAGCTGCTGGATGCCGAACTGGGCTTGCGCGAGCGGGGGTTCACCAGCGTGGTGATGCTCTGCCTGGGCTATCGCAGTGAGGCCGACTTCAATGCCGGCCTGGGCAAGTCGCGCTTGCCGGCAGCGCAGGTATTCACCTTCCTGTAAGCGTGGCAGCCGGGTAATGTCAGGCAGTGAAGCCCTGGTGGCAGCCATTGGGCTGCTTTGCAGCCCATCGCCGGCAAGCCAGCCCACAGGGGGCGCATCAGGGCTGATAGGTGTTTGTCACAAGATATGCAGCGCCTGTGAGATCGAGCGCCGCCCGCGCG
>NZ_RHQO01000099.1:0-15183 GCF_003935475.1 Pseudomonas sp. p99-361
AAACAAACGTAGGAGCGAGCGCAGCTCGCGATTGCGCCGCGCGGGCGGCGCTCGATCTCACAGGCGCTGAAGATGCTGCGGCGGAAGCTGGCATAAGCAACCGGGTCAGATTATCGTGCTGCTTTCGACCCCAGGATGGACCAGCCCCCATGAGTGACGCCCACCGCAATTTGATTACGCGCTTCTACCAGGCCTTCCAGCGCCTGGACGCCGAGGCAATGATCGCCTGCTACAGCGACGATATCGTTTTCAGCGATCCGGTTTTCGGTACGCTGCGTGGCAAGGACGCGGGCGACATGTGGCGCATGCTGACCACGCGCGCCAAAGACTTCACCCTCACCTTCGACAGCGTACGCGCCGACGAGCGCAGCGGTGCCGCACACTGGGTGGCGACCTACCTGTTCAGCCAGACGGGGCGGGTGGTGGTCAATGATATCCAGGCACGCTTCATCATCCGCGATGGCTTGATCTGCCAGCACGACGATACGTTCGACCTGTGGCGCTGGTCGCGGCAGGCGTTGGGCATGCCAGGGGTATTGCTGGGTTGGTCGCCGCTGGTGCAGAACAAGGTTCGCGCACAGGCCTTCAAGGGGTTGCGCGCGTTCCAGCAGGCCCAGGGTGTGTGAAGCTGCCCCTGCAGGCGTTGGCAAGCCTTGGTATGTCTACCTGGTCAGGGCGGCCAACGGTTCGTTGTATTGCGGGGTCAGTGATGACCCGCAGCGGCGTTTTCTGGCCCATCAGAAAGGGCGGGGGGCACGGTACTTCAAGACCAGCCCGGCACAGGCGCTGGTGTATGTCGAGCAATGGCCGGACAAGGGCGAGGCATTGCGCCAGGAGCGGTTGGTGAAACGGCTGCGCAAGTCGGCGAAAGAGGCGCTGGTGGCGGCTTACCTGGTGGGTTCGGCTTGAGGGTGCCGGGGCCGCTTTGCGGCCCATCGCGATGCAAGGCCGCGCCTACAGGAGGTCGCGATGCTTGCAGGAGCAGGTCGCGCGGCCCATGGGCCGTCAGTCCTTGCGTCGCTTCAGCTGGTCCACCAGGGTGGTCGGCAGCCCCTTGATGATCAGGGTGCCGGCGGCCTCGTCATACTCCACCTTGTCGCCCAGCAGGTGCGCCTCGAAGCTGATCGACAGCCCTTCGGCACGCCCGGTAAAGCGACGGAACTGGTTGAGGGTGCGTTTATCCGCCGGAATCTCCGGCGACAAGCCGTAGTCCTTGTTGCGGATATGGTCGTAGAACGCCTTGGGCCGGTCTTCGTCGATCAGGCTGGACAGCTCTTCCAGCGTCACCGGTTCACCCAGTTTGGTCTGGGTAGTGGCGTACTCGACCAGCGTCTGGGTCTTTTCGCGGGCGGATGCTTCCGGCAAGTCTTCGCTCTCGACGAAGTCGCTGAAAGCCTTGAGCAGGGTGCGGGTTTCACCCGGGCCGTCGACACCTTCCTGGCAGCCAATGAAATCGCGGAAATAGTCCGAGACTTTCTTGCCGTTCTTGCCCTTGATGAACGAGATGTACTGCTTGGAGTTCTGGTTGTTCTTCCACTCGGACAGGTTGATGCGCGCCGCCAGGTGCAACTGGCCAAGGTCAAGGTGACGGGATGGGGTGACGTCGAGTTCGGCATTCACCGCCACGCCTTCACTGTGGTGCAGCAGGGCGATGGCCAGGTATTCGGTCATGCCCTGTTGGTAATGGGCAAACAGCACGTGACCGCCGGTGGACAGGTTGGACTCCTCCATCAGCTTCTGCAGGTGTTCCACGGCCTGGCGGCTGAAGGCGGTAAAGTCTGTGTCGCCTTCCAGGTACTGTTTCAGCCAGCCGCTGAGCGGGTAGGCCCCCGACTCGCCGTGGAAGAAGCCCCAGGCCTTGCCTTGCTTGGCGTTGTAGCTGTCGTTCAGGTCTGCCAGCAGGTTTTCGATGGCGTCGGAAGCCGCCAATTCGCTATCGCGGGCGTGCAGCACGGCGGGGCTGCCATCAGGCTTCTTGTCGATCAGGTGAACGATGCAATGACGGATAGGCATGAAATTCTCGGCGAGCTGCAAAAGTCGCCAAGTTTAACCCAGACACCCAGTGGTGCAGTGGCCGGATGTTGGCCGAAATGCCGGTTGTTCGTTTTTTGTTCATTTTTGTACGTTTAAAGCCAAAACCCCTGAAAAACCTGCATTTAATCGAAGTACGCTGCGGATATTTATCCACTCCTGTGGTAGCTTTGCGCGGTCTTGCGCCCCACGCGTGGCGCATTGCCGGCAGCGCGCTGCCGTCGTGTCGAACCAAACGCCGATTTGAGTATCTACATACCCAATTGGCGCGGCCCTCCACTACAAGGGGCTGGCCCGATAACGTCGTCGTTCGCTGCATAACCATCGAATTTGATAGGGAAGGAACACCACCATGGCATTGACCAAAGACCAACTGATTGCCGACATCGCCGAGTCGATCGCCGCGCCGAAAGCCACCGCCAAGAACGCACTGGAGCAACTGGGCCAGATCGTTGCTGACCAGCTGGAAAACGGCGCTGAAATCACCCTGCCAGGTATCGGCAAGCTGAAAGTCTCGGAGCGTCCTGCCCGCACTGGCCGCAACCCTTCGACTGGCGCTGCCATCGAAATCGCTGCCAAGAAAGTCGTCAAGTTCGTGCCAGCCAAAGTGCTGACCGACGCTATCAACAAGTAATTGTTGCTGCTTTGACGAAACCGCGCCCGGCTTGTCCGGGCGCGGTTTTTTCATGCCTGTGATCGGCCCTGGGCGTACCAGCCCTGGCGTGCCGCTTCGTCGTGGAAGCTCCAGGCAACCATGCGGCTCTGCTTCTGGCCCTGGCCCATTTCGACGACACGTACGGCCTTGGCACCGGCCTTCTTCAGTGCAGCCTCTATGCCCGGCAGGTTGCTGGCCTTTGACACCAGGCTGGTGAACCACAACACGCTGCCGGCGTACTGCACGCTTTCGCTCACCAGTTGGGTGACAAAGCGGATTTCGCCACCCTCGCACCACAATTCATTGTTCTGGCCACCAAAGTTCAACAGCGGCAGCGTGCGTTTGGGGTCCTGCTTGCCCAGGTTCTTCCACTTGCGTTGGCTACCGCGGGTGGCTTCGTCGCGGGAGGCGTGAAAGGGTGGGTTGCACAGGGTCAGGTCGAAACGCTCCTCTGGCTGCAACAGACCGCTGAGGATATGGCCCCGGTTCGCCTGCTGGCGCAGGGCAATGGCCTTGCCCAGGCCGTTGGCCTGGACGATGGCCTTGGCCGAGGCCAGGGCTACCGGGTCGATATCCGAGCCGAGAAAGCGCCAGCGGTAGTCGCTGTGGCCCAGCAGCGGGTAAATGCAGTTGGCACCCACGCCGATGTCCAGCGCGCGTACCTGGGCGCCCTTGGGAATTTCCCCCGCGTTGTCCGTGGCCAGCAAGTCCGCGGCTACGTGGATGTAGTCGGCGCGGCCGGGAATGGGCGGGCACAGGTAGTCGGCGGGGATATCCCAGTGCTGGATGCCGTATTGGGCCTTGAGCAGGGCACGGTTGAATACCCTAACGGCTTCGGGGTTGGCGAAGTCGATGCTGGGTTTGCCGTGGGGGTTGGTAATGGTGAAGCGGGCCAGGTCAGGGTGGGCCTTGATCAGGCTGGGGAAGTCGTAGCGCCCCTGGTGCCGGTTGCGCGGGTGCAGGGTAGGTTTGTCGGTCATGGCGGGGTCCGGTGTTGCAGGCCTTGGGGCTGCTCTGCAGCCCTATCGCGACACAAGGCCGCCCCTAAAGGATAGCGGCGCCTGTGAAACCGGCACCGTCCTGTAGGGGCGGCCTTGTGTCGCGAAAGGGCCGCACAGCGGCCCCAGCGGTCTATCAGGTTGTCACAGCGCTGCAATGCGCGCGTGCTGCTCGGTGAAGTTGGCCAGGGCCTGTTCGGACTCGGCCAGCTTGGCGCGCTCCTTCTCGATCACCGCAGGCGGGGCCTTGTCGACGAAGGCAGCGTTGGACAGCTTGCCACCCACGCGTGCCACTTCGCCCTGCAGGCGCTGAATTTCCTTGTTCAGGCGCGCCAGCTCGGCATCCTTGTCGATCAGCCCGGCCATCGGTACCAGCACTTGCAGGTCACCCACCAGCGCAGTAGCCGACAGCGGTGCCTCTTCGGCATCGCTCAGCACGGTGAACGATTCGACCTTGGCCAGCTTCTTCAGCAAGGCTTCGTTCTCTTGCAGGCGGCGCTGGTCGTCGGCGTTGGCGTTCTTCAGGAACAGTGGCAGCGGCTTGCCCGGGCCAATGTTCATTTCGGCGCGGATGTTGCGCAGGCCGACCATCAGCTCTTTCAGCCATTCGATATCACCTTCGGCGGCAGCATCGATGCGGCTTTCATTGGCCACCGGCCATGGCTGCAGCATGATGGTCTTGCCTTCGATACCGGCCAGCGGTGCGATGCGCTGCCAGATTTCCTCGGTGATGAACGGCATGAACGGGTGTGCCAGGCGCAGCGCCACTTCCAGCACGCGCACCAGGGTGCGGCGGGTGCCGCGGGCGCGCTCGACCGGGGCATTTTCGTCCCACAGCACAGGCTTGGACAGCTCCAGGTACCAGTCGCAGTACTGGTTCCAGATGAACTCGTACAGCGCCTGGCTGGCCAGGTCGAAGCGGAACTGCTCCAGCTGGCGGGTCACTTCGGCTTCGGTGCGCTGCAGCTGCGAGATGATCCAGCGGTCAGCCAGGGACAGCTCATAGGCCTCGCCGTTCTGGCCACAATCCTCGCCCTTGTCCAGCACGTAGCGGGCAGCGTTCCAGATCTTGTTGCAGAAGTTGCGATAGCCTTCGACGCGGCCCATGTCGAATTTGATGTCGCGGCCTGTGGAAGCCAGCGAGCAGAAGGTGAAGCGCAAGGCGTCGGTGCCGTAGCTGGCGATGCCTTCGGGGAATTCGGCCTTGGTCTGCTTGGCGATTTTCTCGGCCAGCTTGGGCTGCATCATGCCGCTGGTGCGTTTTTCCAGCAGGGCGTCGAGGGTGATGCCGTCGACGATGTCCAGCGGGTCCAGCACGTTGCCCTTGGACTTGGACATCTTCTGGCCCTGGCCATCACGCACCAGGCCGTGCACGTATACGGTCTTGAATGGAACCTGCGGGGTGCCGTCCTCGTTCTTGATCAGGTGCATGGTCAGCATGATCATGCGCGCAACCCAGAAGAAGATGATGTCGAAGCCCGTCACCAGTACGTCGGTGGAGTGGAACTTCTTGAGGAATTCGGTCTGCTCCGGCCAGCCCAGGGTAGAGAAGGTCCACAGGCCCGAGCTGAACCAGGTGTCGAGCACGTCGTCGTCCTGGCGCAGCACCACGTCGGCGCCCAGTTGGTGCTTGGCGCGCACTTCCTGTTCGTTGCGGCCAACGTAGACCTGGCCGGCCTCGTCGTACCACGCCGGAATGCGGTGGCCCCACCACAGCTGGCGGCTGATGCACCAGTCCTGGATGTCGCGCATCCACGAGAAGTACATGTTCTCGTACTGTTTGGGCACGAACTGGATGCGGCCGTCTTCCACGGCAGCAATGGCAGGCTCTGCCAGCGGCTTGGTGGACACGTACCACTGGTCGGTCAGCCAGGGCTCGATCACGGTACCGGAACGGTCGCCTTTCGGCACTTTCAGGGCGTGGTCGTCGATGCTGACCAGCAGGCCCTGGGCGTCCAGGTCGGCCACGATCTGTTTGCGCGCCACGAAGCGGTCGAGGTTGGCGTACTGCGCCGGCAACTGGGTGTCGACCTGCTCGTTGACGCTGCCGTCGAGGTTGAAGGCCTGGGCGTTGGCCAGCACGACGGCATTCTTGTCGAAGATGTTCAGCAGCGGCAGGTTGTGCCGCTTGCCGACTTCATAGTCGTTGAAGTCGTGGGCCGGGGTGATCTTCACGCAGCCGGTGCCGAACGCCGGGTCGCAGTAGTCGTCGGCGATGATCGGAATGCGGCGGCCCACCAGCGGCAGCTCGACGTACTTGCCGATCAGTGCCTGGTAGCGTTCGTCATTCGGGTTGACCGCCACGGCGGCGTCGCCCAGCAGGGTTTCCGGGCGGGTAGTGGCAACCACCAGGTAACCCTCGCCTTCGGCGGTCTTGGCGCCATCGGCCAGCGGGTAGCGCAGGTTCCACAGGTGGCCTTTTTCGTCGTGGTTTTCCACTTCGAGGTCGGAGATGGCCGTGTGCAGCTTGGTGTCCCAGTTGACCAGGCGCTTGCCGCGGTAGATCAGGCCATCTTCGTGCAGGCGCACGAAGGCTTCCTTGACCGCTTCGGACAGGCCGTCGTCCATGGTGAAGCGCTCGCGGCTCCAGTCCACCGACGAGCCCAGGCGGCGGATTTGCCGGCTGATATTGCCGCCGGACTGATCCTTCCATTCCCAGACCTTCTCCAGGAACTTCTCGCGGCCCAGATCATGCCGGTTCTGGCCTTTGGCCTCCAGTTGGCGCTCGACCAGCATCTGGGTGGCGATGCCGGCGTGGTCGGTGCCTGGCTGCCACAGGGTGTCGCGGCCTTGCATGCGGCGGAAACGGATCAGGGCATCCATGATCGCGTTGTTGAAACCGTGGCCCATGTGCAGGCTGCCGGTGACGTTCGGCGGCGGGATCATGATGGTGTAGGACTCGCCTGCACCTTGTGGAGCGAAATAGTTCTCGGACTCCCAGGTGTTGTACCAGGAAGTTTCGATGGCGTGCGGCTGGTAGGTCTTATCCATGCGCGGCGGGACCCTGTGCATTTATTCGGGAAAGCCGGGAAGTATAACCAAGCTGGGGGCCGCAGGCGACAAGCTGCTGACAACTGTCGGAACTGTGTTGCCTGCTGCAACAAGCCCACCACAGGCGTTGAGGTCCCTGTAGGAGCGGGCATGCCCGCGAAGCAGGCAACACCGATGTGCGGTTTTACTCGGAACGCTTGATCAACCGCTCGATGCGCGCATCCAGCCGGCGCTTGATTTCGTTCTCGATATGCGGGGTAAAGTCGTTGATCACGTCCTGCATGATCATCTGCGCCGCGGCGCGCAGCTCACTCTCCAGGTGCAGCAGGGTGTCCTGGCGGCGCGTCTGCGGGTCTTCCTCGGGCGCAGCTGCTTCGGTAACCGGCGCGTCCGGCAACAACGGAAGTTGCTCGACCGTTTCGGTCAGCAGGGGGGGTTGCAGGTCGGCATCGCCGAGCAACTGGCGGATCGACTCAAGGTCGTCGAGCAGGTGAGCCGAGTCGGGCAGGGGGGAGTGCTTGTCCATCGTCGTCAAAGTCGCTGTAAGCGGTGGTCTTGCAGAGCATAGCCCTGTTCACGGTAGAAACGGAATCGCTCTCGCGCCGATTGGCGAATGTCGGGCGCCTCGACGACGATTTCCGCCACCCGCTCGAACTGGCCGACAAAGCCCGGCACGCTGGCGCCCAGGTTGATCAGCAGGTCGTGATGGTCACCGGCGTGTTCCGCCAGGCCCAGGGCTACGCCGGCATCGGCATGCACCTCGGCCAGGTCGTGGGGCACGAAGGCTTCGCCCTTGAAGCGCCACAGGCGCAGGTCCAGTTCGTCGCGTTGCTCGGCATCCTGGCAATGCAGGTAGACCCGGTGGCCAAGGCGCCAGGCCTTTTCACACAGCTTGCAGGCGAAATCGAGCCGCGCCGACAGCGAGTCGGTAGGCAGAATATAGAAGTCGACTTTGCTCATGGTCGGTATGGCCGGCCGGTGGCGCGCCAGGCACCACCGGCGTCATGGCCTCAGGCGCCAGCGCGGTCCAGCAGGTACTGGGTCAGCAGCGGCACCGGGCGACCCGTGGCGCCCTTGTCCTTGCCGCCGCTGACCCACGCCGTACCGGCGATGTCCATGTGCGCCCAGTTATACGCCTTGGCGAAACGCGACAGGAAGCAGCCTGCGGTGATGGTGCCGGCCTTCGGCCCGCCGATGTTGCCCATGTCGGCGAACGGGCTGTCCAGTTGTTCCTGGTACTCGTCGAACAGCGGCAGTTGCCAGGCGCGGTCGTCTGCGCGCTTGCCCGCGTCGAGCAATTGACCGACCAGGTCGTCGTTGTTGCCCATCAGGCCGGAGGTGTGGCTGCCCAGGGCGACGATGCAGGCGCCTGTCAGGGTAGCGACGTCGATCACCGCCTGTGGCTTGAAACGCTCGGCGTAGGTCAGGGTATCGCACAGCACCAGGCGGCCTTCGGCGTCGGTGTTGAGGATTTCCACGGTCTGGCCGCTCATGGTGGTGACGATGTCACCCGGGCGGGTGGCGCCGCCACTTGGCATGTTCTCGGCGCAGGCCAGCAGGCAGACCAGGTTGATGGGCAGTTGCAGTTCCAGCACCGCACGCAGGGTGCCCATGACGCTGGCGGCACCGCACATGTCGTACTTCATTTCGTCCATGCCGGCGCCGGGTTTCAGGCTGATGCCGCCGGTGTCGAAGGTGATGCCTTTACCTACCAGCACGAAGGGCTTGTCGGCCTTCTTGCCGCCCTGGTAGTTGAGCACGATCAGGCGTGGCGGCTGGTCGCTGCCCTGGCCCACGGCGTAGAAGGCGCCCATGCCCAGGTCCTTGATCTTCTTCTCGTCGAGCACTTCGACCTTCAGTGCCTTGTGCGCCTTGCCCAGGTCCTTGGCCTGCTCGGCAAGGAAGCTCGGGTGGCACAGGTTCGGTGGCAGATTGCCCAGGTCGCGGGTGAACGCCATGCCGGTGGCGATGGCGCTGGCGTGCTTCACCGCGCGCTCGACGTCGGCCTGGCCGGCCTTGTCTGCCAGCAGGGTGACTTTTTTCAGTGCGCGCGGCTCGACCTTCTGGCTCTTGAAGCGGTCGAACACGTATTCGCCGTCCTGCAGGGTTTCGGCCAGCAGGCGGTACTTGCCGTAATGGGCATCGCGGTTGCTGACGGCGATATCGTCCAGGGCCAGCACGGCATCGGCGCCGTTGAGCCCCTTGAGCACACCGGCGACGCTGGCGACCAGCTTGCGCCAGGCGCGGTCGCCCAGGGCTTCGTCCTTGCCACTGCCGACCAGCAGGACGCGTTCGGCCTTGAGGCCCGGGAGGTTGTGCAGCAGCAAGGTCTGGCCCGGTTTGCCGGCCAGATCACCGCGCTTGAGTACCGCGCTGATGGCACCCTCGGTGGCCTGGTCGACGGCCTTGGCCACCGCGCCAAGTTTGCGATTTTCACCGACTGCAATGACCAGGGTGGCGGTTTTTACCGATGCAGCAGCTACGCTTTTTACAACCAGTTCCATGTCAGGGTCCCCGAATGATCGATACAAATGGCGCTGTACATTGCAGCGCTCTGGACGGGCCTGGCCGCGTCGTCGCGCGCCAGCGGAAAAGCTGCCAGTTTGAGCCTGCGGCCCGCGTGCTGACAACCCCGTTATGCGCCTTCACGCGCCGCCAAGTGACAGGCGCAGCCAATCACAGGATAATGCGCGCACTTTACATGGAGGTTCGCCTTTGGCGAACCGGCATTGGTCTTGGATGTACTAAGTCATTGTTTGGCGCCATTGCATGGCAGTCCGCCCTGACAACCCAGGAGTGTCTGGTTTGATCGTCTTTCGTTATCTGTCCCGCGAGGTCCTGGTGACCTTGAGCGCCGTCAGCGCCGTGCTGCTGGTGATCATCATGAGTGGGCGCTTCATCAAGTACCTGGCCCAGGCCGCCCAAGGCGTGCTCGACCCGGGCGTATTGTTCCTGATCATGGGCTTCCGCCTGCCGGGTTTCCTGCAGCTGATCCTGCCCTTGGGGCTGTTCCTCGGCATTCTGCTGGCGTACGGCCGCCTGTACCTGGAAAGCGAAATGACCGTGCTCTCGGCCACTGGCATGAGCCAGCAGCGCCTGCTGGGCATGACCATGGCGCCGGCCGCACTGGTGGCGCTGCTGGTGGCCTGGCTGAGCCTGAGTCTGGCGCCACTGGGCGTGGCCCAGGTGCAGCAGATCATCGCCCAGCAGGACACCCTGACCGAGTTCGACACCTTGGTGCCAGGCCGTTTCCAGATGCTGCGTGACGGCTCGCGGGTCACCTACACCGAGCAACTGTCGGACGACCGCGTCAAGCTCGGTGGCGTGTTCATCTCCGAGAAACGCTTCAATCAGGACAAGACCAAGGACCGTGCGCCGTCGGTGCTGGTGGCGGAAAAGGGCCACCAGGAGATCCAGGCCGATGGCAACCGTTACCTGGTGCTGGAAAACGGCTACCGCTACGACGGTAACCCCGGCCAGGCCGACTACCGGGCCATCAAGTACGACACCTATGGCGTGTTGCTGCCCAAGCCGGAAGTGGCCGAGGAAGTGACCGAGCGCGAGGCCATTCCGACCCTCGACCTGTTCGGCAAGACCGACCTGCGCGAACGCGCCGAACTGCAATGGCGGCTGTCGTTGCCGATCCTGGTCTTCGTGGTGACCCTGCTGGCGGTGCCGCTGTCGCGGGTCAACCCGCGCCAGGGCCGCTTCCTCAAGTTGTTGCCGGCGATTCTTCTGTACATGGCCTACCTGACAATGCTGATTTCCGTACGTGGCGCCCTGGAGAAGGGCAAGTTGCCGATTGCCCTGGGCATGTGGTGGGTCCACGGGCTGTTCCTGCTCATCGGCCTTGGCCTGATGTACTGGGAGCCATTGCGCCTCAAGCGTGCCGCCCGCCGTGCGGAGGTGACCCATGGCTAAGCTCGACCGCTACATCGGCCAGAGCGTGCTGCTGGCCATCCTGGCAGTGCTGGGGATCATCCTCGGCCTGGCCTCGTTGTTCGCGTTCATCGATGAGATGGGCGACCTGAGCGACACCTACACGGTGATGCAAGCCGGTTACTACGTCTTGCTCACCGCGCCACGGCGGCTGTACGAAATGCTGCCCATGGCTGCGCTGATCGGCTGCCTGATTGGCCTGGGCAGCCTGGCCAGCAGCAGCGAACTGACCATCATGCGTGCGGCCGGTGTGTCCATCGGGCGTATCGTCTGGGCGGTGATGAAGCCCATGCTGGTGCTGATGCTGGTCGGCCTGCTGATTGGCGAATACGTGGCGCCGGTCACCGAGAACAAGGCCCAGGCTGACCGCTCGCTGGCCCAGGGTGGGGGCGAGGCGCAGAGCTCCAAGCGTGGCATGTGGCATCGCCAGGGCGAGGAGTTCGTGCACATCAACGCCGTACAGCCCAACGGCCTGTTGCTCGGCGTGACCCGCTACCGCTTCGACAGCGAGCGCAAGATCCAGACGTCGAGCTTTGCCCGGCGTGCCCAGTACACCGACGATCACTGGTTGCTCAGCGACGTCAGCACGACCTTCTTCCGCGGGGACCACACCGAGGTGGTGAAGGCCCCCACCGAGCGCTGGGACGTGTCGCTGACTCCGCAACTGCTGAACACCGTGATCCTGGCGCCGGAGTCGCTGTCGATCACCGGCCTGTGGGACTACATCCACTACCTGTCCGACCAGGGCCTGAACAACGCCCGTTACTGGCTGGCGTTCTGGACCAAGGTCCTGCAGCCGATGGTGACTGCGGCACTGGTGTTGATGGCCATTTCATTCATCTTCGGCCCGCTGCGCTCGGTGACCTTGGGCCAGCGGGTGTTCACCGGCGTGCTGGTGGGCTTCGTATTCCGCATCGGCCAGGACCTGCTCGGCCCTTCGAGCCAGGTGTTCGGCTTCCCGCCCTTGCTGGCGGTGGTCATCCCGGCGGGCATCTGTGCCCTGGCCGGTGTGTGGTTGCTGCGCCGGGCGGGGTAATGGCCTGAGCTGGAGATAATGCTTGTCTGTTAAGCGTTACTGGGGCTGCTTTGCAGCCCTTCGCGGGCACGCCCGCTCCTACACGCTTGGCGCTGCGCGATCCCCTGTGGGAGCGGGCGTGCCCGCGAAGGGTCGCAAAGCGGCCCCGAATTACTTAACTGACAGGCATTAACCCTAGGCCGGCTTTTTCATCGGGGCCTGGCCTTTCTATTTCTTCTGTTTCGGCACACGCACCAGCTGGCTCTCGGAATAGATGTCATGCCAGCCCCGCTTGCGTTTGTCGATCAGCACCCAGAAGAAACCCAGCCCCAGGCACAACCACGACGCGATCGACACCACAAAGCGCAGCAGTGCCTGCCACAGGCTGATCGCCGAACCATCTGCGTTCTGTACCCGTACGCCCCACACCTGCATGCCCAGCGTCTGCCCGCCGTGGGTCCAGAACTTGGCGAAAAAGCCGAACAAGGCGAACAGCAGCACCGTGGACAGCAACGGGTCGCCGTCCAGTGCGCCTGCCTCGGTCAGCTCGCGCATGCGGGCTTCGCCAATGATCGCCATCTGGATCATCTTGTAGGCCCCAGCGGTCACGATCAGCAGCGCGGTGCACAACAAGAAGTCGTAGAACATCGCCGCCAGGCGTCGGCCCAGGCCGACCGGCGGAAAATCACCCTGGGGTGTGAGCAAAGGCTTGGACATGCAAAACGGCTCCAGAAGATGAAGCCGCTATTCTACGGGCAAAAAAAAGCCCCTGCACTTGGCAGGGGCTTTTGCAGTCGGGTTCGGCTTAGCCTGCAACCTGAACTTTGTCCGCTTGCATGCCTTTCTGGCCCTGCACGGCCTCGAAAGTGACCTTTTGGCCTTCTTTCAGGCTCTTGAAGCCGTTGCCTTCGATTGCGCGGAAGTGCACGAACAGATCCGGACCGCTTTCTGGGGTGATGAAACCGTAACCTTTTTCGTCATTGAACCACTTGACGGTACCGTTCTGACGTTCAGCCATTGTCTTATTTCCTATGGAGCTCGAATTTTGATGACAGTTACTTTCGCACGTTGTGTAAGCGAAAGATTACTGGGCTGGGTTGCAGGAAAGTAAGAGACGTCGAACGGGTTGTAGCAACGCTTGGCTACTGGCCCAGGTCACGAACTATTGCGACCCATGCAAACACAGTAGATTGACTCTACGCCAACTCCCGAGCGAAAAACAAGCCCTCGGCCACGCGGAAAAACGGCCTTTTTTCACGCACCGATCACCGTCGTGCAAACGGCATGGTGGCTGGCCTCGCGCCATGTTCAAAAGTTACCGGGCAGGTTTCGGAAACGAATATGCCACGCCTGCCCGCCACCTTCACAAAGCCGATTCACCCACGGTAGTAACGTTGCGCTACGAAAGGCATTTTACTGACTTTCAAGGCCACCTTCTTGCCCCGCACCACGGCAAATAGCGCGGTGTCGATTGCCGCATGTTCACTATCGATATAACCCATTGCAACGGGCGCTCCAAGTGTCGGGCCAAAACCGCCGCTGCACACTTTGCCAACCGGTTTATCGTTGGCGTCGACAATGTCCGCGCCTTCGCGTACAGGCGTGCGCTCTTGCGGCAACAGGCCGACGCGTTTGCGTGCCACACCGTCGCGCTGCTGGGTGAAGATGGCCTCTGCGCCCGGGAACCCACCTGCACGCTGGCCGTCGGCGCGGCGCACCTTGGAAATCGCCCACAGCAAGCTGGCCTCGACCGGGGTGGTTTCGCTGTTCATGTCGTGGCCATACAGGCACAGGCCGGCTTCCAGGCGCAGCGAATCACGGGCACCCAGCCCGATCGGCTGTACTTCCGGTTCGGCCAGCAGGCGGCGGGCCAAGGCTTCGGCAGCGCCGGCCGGCACCGAGATCTCGTAGCCATCTTCGCCGGTGTAGCCCGAGCGGCTGACGAAGCAGTCTTCGCCCAGCAGTTTTACCTCCCGCAACTGCATGAAGGTCATGTTGGCCACTTCCGGCGCCAGCCGCGCGAGTACATGCGCTGCCGCCGGGCCCTGCAGGGCCAGCAGCGCACGCGCCTCGAACAGCGGCTGCACGTCGCAGGCGTTGCCGATCTGCGCTTGCAGGTGAGCCAGGTCCTGCGCCTTGCAGGCCGCGTTGACCACCAGGAACAGCTTGTCGTCGCCCAGGTTGGCGACCATCAGGTCGTCAAGAATGCCGCCTTGCGCATCGGTGAACATGGCATAGCGCTGCATGCCCACCGGCAGGTCGATGATGTCTACCGGCACCAGGCTTTCAAGGGCTTTGGCAGCGTTGGCACCGTGCAGGATGATCTGGCCCATGTGCGACACATCGAACAGGCCGGCCTGTTCACGGGTATGCAGGTGCTCCTTGAGGACGCCCAGCGGGTACTGCACCGGCATGTCATAGCCCGCGAACGGCACCATGCGCGCCCCCAGCTCCAGATGCAAGGCATGCAGTGGGGTCTTGAGCAGTGTTTCGGACATCGGTGACTCCTTGCTTTCGTTAGTGGGTCAACACTCGATGATGTTGACGGCCAGGCCGCCACGGGCGGTCTCTTTGTATTTGCTTTTCATGTCGGCGCCGGTCTGGCGCATGGTGCGGATGACCTTGTCGAGCGACACGTAGTGCTGCCCGTCGCCGCGCAAGGCCATGCGCACCGCATTGATCGCCTTTACCGAGCCCATGGCGTTGCGCTCGATGCAGGGCACCTGGACCAGCCCGCCAATGGGGTCGCAGGTCAGCCCCAGGTTGTGTTCCATGCCGATTTCGGCGGCGTTCTCCACTTGCTGCACACTGCCGCCCATCACCTCGCACAGCGCCCCGGCAGCCATCGAGCAGGCCACCCCGACTTCGCCCTGGCAGCCCACCTCGGCACCGGAGATGGAGGCGTTTTCCTTGTACAGGATGCCGATGGCCGCAGCCGTGAGCAGAAAACGCACCACCCCGTCTTCGCTGGCACCGGGCACGAAGCGCATGTAGTAGTGCAGCACCGCGGGGACGATACCGGCGGCGCCATTGGTGGGCGCGGTGACCACCCGCCCGCCATAGGCGTTTTCCTCGTTCACAGCCAGCGCATACAGGTTCACCCAGTCCAGTACCGACAGGGCATCGCGCAGGCTGGCCTCCGGGTGCCGGCTGAGCTGGCGGTACAGTGCCGGTGCCCGGCGCCTGACCTTGAGCCCACCCGGCAGAATGCCCTCATGCTGGCAGCCGGCTTCGACGCAGTCCTGCATCACTTGCCAGATGCGCAGCAGCCCGGCGCGGGTTTCTGCCTCTGGGCGCCAGGCCTGCTCGTTGGCCAGCATTACCTGGCTGACCGCCAGGTTGTGCGTGGTGCAGTGGCCAAGCAGCTGTTTGGCGGTGGTGAACGGGTAGGCCAGGGCGGTGCTGTCCTCGACAATGCGGTCGTGGCCGGGGGGGGGGGGGGGGGCCCCCCCCCCCCCCCCCCCCCCCGCGGG
This sequence comes from Pseudomonas sp. p99-361, assembly GCF_003935475.1. Lineage (NCBI taxonomy): Bacteria > Pseudomonadati > Pseudomonadota > Gammaproteobacteria > Pseudomonadales > Pseudomonadaceae > Pseudomonas > Pseudomonas sp. p99-361. The sequence goes on from NZ_RHQO01000099.1 coordinate 15,103, forward strand.
GGGGGCGCGCGGGGGGGTTTATCGGCGGGGGGGGTGGGGGGGGGGGGGGCTAGACCACGGGGGGGTGGTGGCGTGAGGGTG
>NZ_RHQO01000009.1:0-118856 GCF_003935475.1 Pseudomonas sp. p99-361
CTGTCACAGGCGTTACTGGCCCGAAACAAACGTAGGAGCGAGCGCAGCTCGCGATTGCGCCGCGCGGGCGGCGCTCGCTCCAACAGGCGCTGCCATACCTTGTGGCAAACACCTGTCAGCCCTAAGGCGATCCCTGTGGGAGCTGGCTTGCCGGCGATAGGGCCAGACCTGCAAAATGAGTTCGATTACCGAACACCAACCAAACTTGGCGTGTCCGCTATCCGCCCACCCAATCCCAACGCTGCATTGCCCAACCCCCGCCTTTTTGCTTAAGTGTGCTCATCCACCGGCTGTCGCCTGCCCCCGCTACCTGCAACCGGCCCGATAGAATGACCGTGACGACCGCAACCACCGCCGAGAAGGCCGTAGGAAGCGGCGACCAGAACAATAACGATGCCGAGTGCCTTGCCTATGGAAAACCGCCTGCTGAGCGAGCGCAGTAGCGTGTTTCACCACGCCGACCCGTATGCTGTGTCCGATTAGTCGGTCGCCACCCGGGGCGTGAACCGGGTGCCATATGGTGCGGCCAAGGGTGGGGTCAATGCGCTGACTGCTTGCCTGGGCTTCGAAACCGCTGGCCGTGGCATCCGCGTCAACGCCACAGCGCCGGGTGGCACCGAAGCGCCGGCGCGGCGGGTACCGCGCAACACCGCCGAGCAAACCGAGCAGGAGAGGCGCTGGTACCAGCAAATTGTCGACCAGACCCTCGACAGCAGCCTGATGCACCGCTACGGCAGCATCGACGAGCAAGTCGGGGCAATTCTGTTCCTGGCCAGCGATGAAGCGTCATACATCACCGGCGTGACCCTGCCGGTAGGGGGCGGCGACCTTGGCTGAACCGCCCGGTCTTGCGGCGTTGCATCTGGCAACAAGGCGGGGAATTGCCTAGCGGCCCAGGTTAAGGGTAGTTTCCCGTCACCACCTGCCAGGAATGCTCCCTTGGACTCGATTACCCAAGCTGTACTCGGCGCCGCCCTGCAGGGTGCCGTGCTGGGCCGCCTGCAAGGCCGCCGCGCGCTGTTGTATGGCGCGGCGCTGGGCACGCTGCCGGACCTCGACGTGATCATCCGCTACGCCGACCCGGTGTCGCAGATGACTTACCACCGCGGCTTCTCCCACTCGCTGTTCGTGCTCACCGGGCTGGCCTTGCTGCTGGCCTGGCTGGTCAACAAGTGCTGGCCCGACAAAGGCTATACCTTGAACAGGTTGTTCCTGGCGTTCTGGCTGGTGCTGATCACCCACCCATTGCTCGATGCCTTCACGGTCTATGGCACCCAGTTGTTCTGGCCTCTGCCAGTCACACCGCAAAGCTGGGCTGCGGTATTCATCATTGACCCGGTGTATACCCTGCCCCTGGTGGCCGCCGTTATCTACGCGGCCGTGCGCGGGATGAGTGCCAGGGCCACGCGGCTGCTGACCCTGGCACTGGTGTTCAGCACAGCGTACCTTGGTTTCGGCCTTGCCGGGCGCATGGCCGCCGAGCAGCGCTTCCAGGCCGCACTGGACCAGCAAGGTATCGTCACCACGGAACTGCGGGCCGTGCCCATTGCCTTCAACAGCCTGGTCTGGCGAGTGTTGGCGAAAACGCCCGGGGATGATTATTACGAGGGCATCAGCAGCGCCTTCGACCGGCAGGCGCCAGAGATGCAGCGCTTGCCGCGCAATACGGAGTTGGCGCAGGTGTTGGCCGCCGATGAGCTGTATCAGCGTTTGCGCTGGTTCACCGATGACTGGTTGCGTTACGACCAGGTCGGCGACGTGCTGGTGGTCACGGACTTGCGCATGGGTATCCCGGGCAACTACAGCTTCCGTTTCCGCATGGCCCACCGGGACAGCCAGGGGCAGTGGGTGGTCGATGTTCCAGCTGCTTTCCAAACCGGGCCCGGGTCGATGGTCAACAGGCGCGACCTGGTGCTGATCTGGCGGCGTGTCTTGGAGCAGCAACCACCGCTGCCGTTGGCCCTGTGGACCGAGCGCTACCTGGGCCTCAGCCCTGCCGAACGCGAGCGCTGAGGGTTGCGCTCGGCGGGGCTGGACCTGGTCAAATGGACCGCCATGGCGACCATGGTCGCCGATCACCTGCGCTTTCTATGGCCCACAGCCGATGGCCTGTTCGTGGTGGGCAGGCTGGCGTTCCCGTTGTTTTGCCTGGCCATTGCAGTGAATGTGCAGCGGGCCAGGGCTGGGTCTTTCAATAGCATGGGCAATGTGCGCTACCTGGAGCTGATGCTGCTGTTCGCGGTGCTGTCGGAACCTGCATATCGCTGGCTGGACGGCGGCTCGCAGACATTGAACGTGATGCCGACGCTGGTATTGGGGTTGCTGGTGGCCTGGGGTGTGCATTACCCGTTGCTGTCGCTGCGTTTGCTGGGTTTGGCGGCCGGGCTGGCAGGTTTTTTGTTCAGTGGGCAGTTGATGTATGGGGTGCCCGGGGTATTGCTGCCAGGCGCCTGCCTGATGGCGCGCCGGCAGGGCGGCGCGGCCTGGGTGTTACCTTGCCTGCTGGCCATGGGCGGCAACCTGACCAACAGCTGGTTGCAGGCGCATTTGCTGGCACCGATCACCCTACTCACACTGCTGAGCGCGGCCTCGGCGCTTGCGCTTGGCTCAGCGCTGTTGCGCCATGATGATTGGCGGGTGCCGGCAGTGGGGCGCTGGGGCTATCTGTTTTATCCAGTGCATCTGCTGGTAATAAAGGTGCTGTCCTGAGCCTGTGATCGGAGGGCGGGCCTACCCAAGCCCCTTCAGCCGATCAGCGTCAGGGCCTGTTGCAGGGTCAACGGCTGTTTCATACGCTGCGACAGCGCCGCCATGGCGTCGGAATACCCCCTGGCAATCACTGCCTCGACCTGCTCGTTCACACACTGCAGGGCAATGAAGTCACCTGTTTCCGGCTCGCCGACGAACTCGATGCGGTTCCAGTCCTGTGCGTGCCCCAGCACCTCGAAGGTAACCCCGTGCTGGTAGGTCCAGAAGAACGGCACGTCGGCGTAGCGGCGTTGCTCGCCGAGCATGTTGGCCGCTGCGATCACCCCCTGTTGCTGCGCCAGGCGCCAGTGCTCGATGCGCACCGGGCGCCCGGCAAGCGGGAATGTGGCGATGTCCCCTGCCGCCCAGAGGCCGGGGGCAGCACGCATGTCGGCGTCGACCCTCACCGATTTGTCTTCCCCAAGGGGCACCCCGTGCAGAAACGCCGTCGCGGGGCTGACGCCGGTTCCCAGCACGACCAAGGCTGTTTGCAGGCGCTCGCCGTTTGCCAGTACCACGGCCTCGACCTGCCCCTGGCCTTCGATCAGCTTGACCTCGGTGGGGCCGTGAAAAGTCACCCCTTGAGCCTCATGCAGCGTGCGCAGGCAACGGCCAATGCGTTCACCCAGCTGTCGAGCCAGGGGGATCTCGTGGCGGGCTACCACATGCACCCGCGCGCCGTACGCCTGCAGGGCCGAAGCGGCCTCCAGGCCGATGAAGCCGTCGCCCACAATGACCACCGGCTGGCCGGGCTCGGCCGCATCGAGCACGCGCTCAGCATCGTCGCGGGAACGCAGGGTGAACACCCTAGGCAGATCGATACCGGCCAGTTGCGGGCGCACGGGCTTACCGCCGGTGGCAAGCAGGCAAGCGTCATACGCGATCGACTGGCCGTCAGCCAAAGTGATTTGGCGGTGCTGGCTGTCAACGCTGCGCACCTTGCAATGCTTGCGCTCCAGTTGGCCCTGGCGCAAGGCATCGGCGTCGAGCAAGGCGGGTACTTCGTCGGGGGGCATCTGCCCGGCGATCACGAATTTGCTCAGCGAGGTCCGGTCATAGGCGGGCTGACGCTCCTGGTCTATCCACACCAGCCGGCCGGCAAAACCTTGCCTGAGCAGGGCGGCCACCGCAGCGCTGCCCGCGGCCCCTGCACCCACCACCACAAAGCAGCGGGCATCGCTGTGCCTGGGCGGCTCGACGGCAGCCAGGGGCTGGTCATCTACCCACACCTGATCGCCCTTGAGCCACACCTGGTAGCGGCGCAGGTCGGCAAGTGCCGGCGGTTCGCAGACTGCGCCGTCGTCTACGGCAAACGCGGCTTTGTGCCACGGGCAGACCAGTAGCCCGGCGCACACCACACCCTCGTCGAGCGGCGCGCCGGCGTGCGGGCAATTGGCCTGATAGGCGCGTACCTGCTGGCCTTGGCGAACGAGGATGATCTCTTCGCTGCCGGCCTGAACGCGCAACGGGCGGTGCTCGTCGAGTTGTGCCAGGCGGGCCACGGCGTACTGGGTCATGAGGGTTCTCCAAAGGGGGGCCTTTGGAACCATTTGACGCCTGAGGTGGGAAGGGGGTGCGTTGGGCTGACGACCGGTGTTCCGGTGTTAACGGGCCAGGCCCGCTGCCACTAGAACACCCCCGTTGCATCACTATGCTGGCGTGGTCTGGCAGCGGGCTGGCTCGCCGCTGGACTCAATTGGCCCGGGCAGCACTCAGTGCACCGGCCCTGGTCACGCGCAGCGCCACCAGGCTACCGAGCACGATCAGTGCCGCCAACGAATACAGGGCGGCATCGGTGGACCCGGTCTGGTCTTTGATGAACCCCACCAGGTACGGGCTGAGGAAGCCGGCCATCTGGCCGACCGAGTTGATGATCGCCAGGCCGGCCACGGCGGCACTGGCGCTGAGCAGCGCCGTGGGCATCGGCCAGAACATCGGCAGACCGGTGAGCGCGCCCATGGTGGCGATGGACAGGCCAAGGATGGCAATGGCCGGGTTGGCGGCGAAGTTGACTGCGATCAGCAAGCCCATGGCGCCCATGAGCATCGGCACCACCAGATGCCAGCGGCGTTCGTTGCGCAAGTCGGCCGAGCGGCCGCACAGAATCATGAAGACCCCGGCCAGCAGATACGGAATGGCGCTCAGCCAGCCGATCAGCAGCGGGTTGTCGAAGCCCATGCCCTTGATGATCGACGGCAACCAGAAGTTGATGGCGTAGACACCGCTCTGGATACAGAAATAAACGAAACCAAAGGTCCAGATCAGCGGGTTGGTCAGTACCGCCAGTACACTGTCGCCGGTAGTGGCAGGCTTGCTGGCAGCATCGGCCGCCAAGTCTGCGGCGATCAGCTGGCGTTCGCCCGCGCTCAACCAGGCAGCCTTCTGGTAACCGTCACTGAGCAGGAACACCGCCAGTATGCCCAGGGCCACGGTGGGCAGGCCCTGGATCAGGAACATCCATTGCCAGCCGGCCAGGCCATGCTGGCCGGCGGCGAAATGTTCGAGGATCCAACCGGAGAACGGCCCGCCCAGCAGGCCCGAAACCGGGATAGCCGACATGAACAGGGCCATGATGCGCCCGCGTCTGGCTGCCGGGAACCAGCGCGAAAGGTACAACACCACGCCCGGGAAGAAGCCGGCTTCGGCCGCCCCAGTGAGCAGGCGCAAGGTATAGAACTCGGTCGGGGTGGTGACGAACAGCAGGCAAGTGGACAAACTGCCCCAGGCGATCATCATCAGCGCGATCCAGCGCCGAGGGCCGAAGCGGTTGAGCGCCAGGTTGCTGGGCAGGCCGCACAATACATAGCCGATGAAGAAGATGCCGGCGCCAAGGCCGTACACGGTTTCGCTGAACTTCAGCGCGTCGAGCATCTGCAGCTTGGCAAAGCCGACGTTGACGCGGTCCAGGTAGTTGAACAGGTAGCAGATGAAAATGAACGGAATCAGCCGCAGGGTGACGCGCCGGTACAGCGCGTTGCGGGTGGTGTCCGTGCCTTGGTCAGGGGCTGGGCTGTGTGCCATGATCGGATTCTCTGTTGTTATGGTTATCGCCGCGTCGCCTGTGCCGGCGCTCGCCCTGACGAGTCTCGGGGACTGCGGCGTGCCTGTCTTTGTGCTTTTGCACAGTGCCGGGCGCGGGCTGCTGTGCCCGAGCCCAAAAGCCTAACACCCTAAGGACCATGCAATGTTCGAACTCGACCATGACCTGGCACAGGATATCGTTGACCGGGCGATGGCCATTCTGCCGTGCAACGTCAATGTCATGGACAGCCAGGGGTTGATCCTGGGCAGCGGCGAGCCGGAACGCATCAACACCCGCCATGAAGGCGCCCAGTTGGTACTTGCCAACGGCCGGATCGTCGAATTGGACACTGACGCGGCCAAATGCCTGAAAGGCGTGCAGCCTGGGGTCAACCTGCCGTTGATGCTCGACGGCAGGTTGATGGGCGTGCTGGGCCTGACCGGCGACCCGCAGCACGTGCGAACCTACGGTGAACTGGTGCGCATGACCGCCGAAATGCTGCTGGCCCAGCGCCATTTGCAGGCCGACCAGCAGTGGCGGCGGCAGCGCTGTGACGACCTGCTGGCGTTGCTGCTTGGCGGCAGCGGTGATTCCCCGCGGTTGCTCGACGAAGCCCGGCAACTGGGCCTGAAGCCACAGCTGCCGCGTGTGCCGTGCTTGTTCGAACTGGCCTCGGGGCCGGCCGCCGAGGCACTGGCAGCGTGGTTGACCAGCCGTTACCCCGACAGCTGGTGCGTCAGCCCGGCGCGGCAGTCGTTGCTGTGGTGCCGCCCGGCGGGTGTCGCGCTGGATGAGCCGCGCCTGCTGGAACGCCTGCAACGGCATGGCTGGGAAGTGGAACGGCTAGCCCTGGGCAGCGCCGCGCAGAGCCTGGAGCAGTTGCGCCGGGGTTACCGGCGGGTGCGTGACTTGCTGGCTTATGGCCGTGAGGTATTGCCTGGCGAACGCCTACTCAGCCTGCAGCGCTACCGGCTGCCGGCACTGCTGTGGCGCCACCGCAATGATGACGCACTGGATGAATTGCTGGAACCGTTGCAGCGCATACGCGTCAAGGACAGCAGCGGCCAGCTGCTGACCACGCTGCGGGCATGGTGTGCCCATGACGGCCAGAGCCAGGCCTGTGCCGATGCCTTGGGCATTCATCGCAACAGCCTGCGCTACCGGCTGGAGCGCATTGCCGAGTTGGGCGAGGTCGACCCGCTGCGGATGGAAGGCATGCTGAGCTTGTACCTGGGGTTGCAGCTGTTGCCTGCAAACTGAAGCATTTCGCTGTTGCGGCCCTATCGCCGGCACAGGCCAAAGGCATCCGCCCAAACAACCCACCCAGGGTTTTGTGCATTTGACCGAGGCCGCCTGGGCGCACAGCTGTCAGCATGCCGCCATCAGGACAGGAGAATCCCCATGAAGATCGTCATTGCCCCCGACTCGTTCAAGGACAGCCTCGATGCTGCCGGGGTTGCGCGCGCCATCGCCGCCGGCTTGCGTGAGGGTTGCCCGGGTGTGCAGGTGGTCGAATGCCCGATGGCCGATGGTGGCGAAGGCACCATGGACGCGATCCTTGCCGCCAGTGACGGCGAGCTGCGCCGCCAGACCGTGCGCGGGCCGCTGGGGCAGAGCGTGGAAGCCGGCTGGGGCTGGTTGCCGCACAGCCGCACGGCAATCATCGAAATGGCCCAGGCCAGTGGCCTGCAGCTGGTCCCAACCGGGCAGCGCGATGCCTGCCGCAGCAGCACCTGGGGTACCGGCGAGCTGATTGCCGCCGCGTTGGCTGCCGGCGCACAGCGCGTGGTGCTGGCCATTGGCGGCAGTGCCACCAACGACGCTGGCAGCGGCATGTTGCGTGCGTTGGGCCTGCGCCTGCTGGATGCCAATGGGCAAACGCTGGAAGAAGGCGGCCTTGCCCTGGCCAAGCTGGCCCGTGTTGACGCGAGCGACCTCGACCCGCGGCTGGCCGAGGTGCAATTCGAGGTCGCTGCCGACGTCGACAACCCGCTGTGCGGGGCCAACGGTGCATCGGCGATCTTCGGCCCGCAGAAGGGCGCCAACCCGCAGCAGGTGCAGGCGCTGGACCAGGCGCTGGGGCATTTTGCCGACCACTGTGCGCAGTTGCTGGGTGAGGATGTGCGTGACTACCCAGGTTGTGGCGCCGCCGGTGGCATGGGTTTCGCCGCGCGGGCATTCATGGGCGCGCAGTTCCGCCCCGGGGTAGAGGTGGTGGCGGAGCTGGCCGGGCTCGATGCCCTGGTGCAAGGTGCTGATCTGGTGGTGACGGGCGAGGGGCGCTTCGATGCACAGACCTTGCGCGGCAAGACGCCAATGGGCGTGGCCCGGGTCGCCAAGCGCCACGGGGTACCGGTGGTGGTACTGGCCGGGACCTTGGGTGAGGGCTACCAGCAGTTGTATGCGCACGGCGTGGATGCGGCCTTTGCCCTGAGCAGTGGGCCAATGAGCCTGGAGCAGGCATGTGCCGATGCTGCTGAGCTGCTGCAGGCGCGGGCCTGTGACATCGCCCGCCTGTGGCGCTGCGCAGCCGTCAGGGAATGAGCACCTGCTCATGGCCGGCCGGTAGGGCGGCCAGTTCGCCGAAGCGTTGTGCCGCATCGATGTAGCGCAGCGCCGACTTGGCGTCTTTCCAGCCCACATAGCTCATCAACGCTTTCAACTCCCAACCATTGGCGGTGGCCCAGGTGGCGAAACCGCGCCGCAGCGAGTGGCCGGTGTACAAGGCTGCCGGAACCCCGGCGCGTGCCAGCATGCGCCTTAGCAGCCCCACCAGGCTGTTGCTGTTGAGCGCGCTGTCGCCCAGGTTGCCCCAACGGTCGAGCTTGCGAAACACCGGCCCGTGGGCAATGCCGGCAACCTCCAGCCATTGCAGGTAGGCCGTGACCGGGCACAGGGCCTTGAGCGCGGGGGTGCGGTGCTGCACCCCCAGCGCTTCGCGGTCACCCTTGCTGCGTGGCAGGAACAAGGTGATGCCGACACCCGCTTCGGCCTGGACATGCTCCACGCGCAGGCGCGCCAGCTCATCGCCACGAAAACCCCGCCAAAAGCCCAGCAACAGAAGCGCGCTATCGCGCCGTGCGCGGCGCAAGGCGCCCAAGTCGTGACGCTCACGGGCCTGGCGGGCTTCCTCTTCGAAACAGGCGACCGCCGTTTGCAGGTGCTGCAGCAGCAGCGGCGCTGCCTGCTTGGGCGGGGCCGGGTGCAAAGTACGAATGCCGCGCAGCACCTGGCGCACCAGGGGGGCCTTGGTGGGGTCGGGAAAGCCTTGGGCAACGTGCCACTGGCTCAGCGCGGCCAGCCGTTGGCGCAGGGTGCTGACGGCATGCTGGTCGGCATGCTCGGCCAGGTAGCGGGCGATGCTCTCGGCGGTGGCCGGCAGAAAGCCGCCCCAGTGGCTTTCGAAATGTTCGACGGCAGCCTGATAGCTACGCCGAGTGTTGTCGCGGGTGGCGGCGCGCAGGTAGCGTTCGATATCGGTCATGGTGCAAGCGGCGGTGGAGGACGGCTACACGATAAACCTAAATCACCCGGCTGTCCCGGGTGTGATCGGGCGCGCTGTACAGCAGCGGCACGCTACGGTATACCTGAGCGCGACCAAGGGGAGCCCGGCAACGGGCTGAGAAACCGCTGAGCATCGCAGCGCGGTGACCCTTCGAACCTGATCCGGATCATGCCGGCGAAGGGATGGGCTCGATACGTGTCGTTACCTGCCTTTTTGCCGGCCTCACATGCGAGGCTCGTCCATGCCCAGTGCCAAGGTCTCGCTGCCATCCCCCCACAAGGACAGCACCATGACCGAACGCTTCAGCCACACCCTGCGCCGCCATAGCGACCCGACCTGGTCGGCCGCCGTTGGCCACCGTTTCGTGACCCAACTGTGCGACGGCAGCCTGCCGGCGCCGATCATGATCGACTACCTGGTGCAGGACCACCGCTTTCTCGACAGCTTCCTGACCTTGCTCGGTGCCGCCATCGCCACTGCCGATACCTTCGAGGCCCGGCTGCGCTTCGGCCGCTTTGCCGGCATGATCTGCAGCGACGAGAACACCTATTTCCTGCGCGCGTTCGAGGCGCTGGATGTCAGCCCGGCGCAACGCCGCGACCCTGCCGATACCGCACCCACTGCCGGTTTCAAGGCAATCATGCGCGAAGCGGCCGCCACCCGTTCCTACGCGGCGGCGCTGGCGGTGCTCAACGTTGCCGAGGGCCTGTACCTGGACTGGGCGCTTAAAGCGCCAAAGCCCTTGCCGGCCAACTTTGTCCATGCCGAATGGATCACGCTGCATGACAACCCAGCCTTCCAGGACTTCGTTGCCTTCCTGCAGGCCGAACTGGACCGGGTAGGCCCGCAGGCGGCGGCGCTGGCCAGTGACTTCTACCAACGCACCGTGGCACTGGAGCTGGCCTTCTTCGATGCCATCTACCCGGAGGGCCAGTGAGCATGGATATCTTCGAGCGCCTGAAAACCGCCGCCAACCGCCCCTGGGCCCGCTATGTCACGCACGACTTCGTGCAGCAGATGGGCGAGGGCACGTTGAGCGAGCAAGCGTTTCGTACCTACCTGGTGCAGGACTACCTGTTTCTGGTCCAGTTTGCCCGGGCATGGGCGCTGGCTGCCTACAAAAGCCGACGCACGGCGGACATTCGTGCCGCACAGACCACGCTGGCGGCCATTCTCGATGAAACCGAGCTGCACCTGCGGCTGTGCGCGCGCTGGGGGTTGAGCCAGGCCGACATCGAAGCGGCGCCAGAGCATCAGGCCACCGTGGCCTACACCCGTTACGTGCTGGACTGCGGCGCTGCCGGGGACCTGCTGGAGCTGCAGGTGGCACTGGCCCCCTGCGTGGTCGGCTATGCCGAAATCGGCCGCGCCCTGGCCGAGCAGATTGGCGACTTGAGCGGCCACCCGTACCGCGAGTGGATTGGCGAGTACGCGGGTGCAGCCTACCAGGGCGTGGCTGCCGCAGCTCGCCGGCACCTCGACGAACTGGCAGCACGCAGCATGACCGAGCAGCGTTTTGCCGAACTGGCAGCCATTTTCGCCCAGGCCTCCAGCCTGGAAGCGGATTTCTGGCAGATGGGGCTGGACGGGGCGGCATAACGTTGCGTGCGGTGTCGGGCTGGGTGGTTACTACTCAGCCCGGAACCGCTTTGGTGCATGAATGCCTCAAAAGAAGTCGAGCCGCACACTCTCACCGGGCTAAAACCCGGCTTTACTGGTCACTGTGCACATGCAGCAATGGGCTGCATGCCCGGTTTTTTTCGCTGTTTGGCGGCCGCAAAAAGCGGCCCGCATCTTGCTCCAGCTGCTCCCAACTACAACCTGGAGCCCCGTGCAATGAGCTCACCCAGCGAATTTCCACTCAGCGAAGCGCCGCCATCAGCCCGCAAGGGCCTGCTGCCGATCACCATGGTCCTGTTCAGTTTCACCTTCTTCACCGGCACCATGTTTGCCGGCGGCAAACTGGGCATGGCGTTCGGTTTCGCCGACATGCTGTGGGTCGCCACCCTCGGTAACAGCTTGCTTGCGCTGTATGCCGCCGCGTTGGCCTTCATTGCCTCGCGTAGCGGCCTGAACACGGTGTTGATGGGGCGTTTCTGTTTCGGGGAGGCAGGCAGCCGGCTGTCCGACTTCCTGCTGGGCTTCGCCGAACTGGGCTGGTACGCCTGGGGCACCGCCACGGTGGCGATCGTGTTGGTCAAGCTGCTTGGCCTGGCAGAGGGTTTCAGCCTGCCGTTGATGGTGCTGTTCGGCCTGGGCTTCAGCATCACCGCCATCCTCGGTTTCAAGGGGCTGGATGTGCTGGCCCGGGTTTCGGTGCCACTGATGTTCGTGCTGCTGTTGGTGTCGATGTACATCGCCACCCGCGATGCCGGTGGGTTCGCCGGCCTAGCGGCGGTGGTACCGCATGAGACCATGACGTTTTCGGCGGCAGTGACCATGGTGTTCGGTACCTTTGCCAGCGGCGCGACCCAGGCGACCAACTGGACACGCCTGTCGCGCAGCGGGCGGGTAGCGGTGAGCGCCAGTGTGGTCGCGTTCCTGCTGGGCAACGGCCTGATGGTGGTGGCAGGCGCCTGGTGCGCCATGGTCTACCAGCAGGCCGATATCGTCGAAGTGATGATGCTGCAGGGCTTGTCCTTTGCCGCAGTGGTCATGCTGTGCCTGAACCTGTGGACCATCCAGGGGCCGACCATCTACAACGTTTCGGCTGCCGCGTGCCACCTGCTGCGCAGCGAACGGCGGCGCACGGCGACCCTGTTGGCGGCCGCTGTGGGTATCGTGCTGGCCATGGGTGGCATGTACGAGATGCTGATCCCGTTCCTGGTGCTGCTGGGTTCGATCATTCCGCCGGTGGGTGGCGTGATCATGGCCGATTTCTGGTACCGCCACCGTGGTAAATACCCGGCGCTGGGCACTGCAACGCTGCCCCGTTACAACCTGGTCGGGCTGTTGGCCTACGCCGTTGGCGCCGTACTGGCCTACGCGTCGCCGTGGGTGGCACCGTTGGTGGGTATCGGCGCCTCGGCGCTGTGCTACATCGTTGTGCTCGAGCTGAGCGGGCGCCGCGCAGCGGCCCAGGCGGGCGTCGAACCGTGAGCCTGGCGCTGGAAGAAATCCTGCAGCTGCCCGGCCTGCACGAAATGAGCGTGCGCGCCGGGGCGCGCAATCTGCAACGGCGGGTACGCTGGCCTTATGTGGCAGAAAACGAAGGTATCGCCGAATGGGTGATGGGCGGCGAGCTGGTGTTCGTCACCGGCATCAACCACCCACGGGGTGAGGCCAACCTGCTTGCGCTGGTCGAAGACGGCGACGCCGTCGGCATTGCCGGGCTGGTAATCCTCACCGGCGGCAGTTTCATCCAGCACATTGCGCCTGCAGTGATTGCGCGTGCCGAGCAGCTGGGCTTGCCACTGATCGAACAGCCTTACTACCTGAAAATGGTGGTGGTCACCCACTTGATCGGTACTGCGCTGGTGCAGATGACCCAGGTTCGCCGCTCGCGCAACGACATCCTCGGCCAACTGCTCAGTGGCGATTACCCAAGCCTGGCGATTGCCCGGCAGCGCGCTGCGCACCTGCAATTGGCGCTGGATGAGCCGCGCCGTCTGCTGGCCTTGCGCCTGGCCGGGGTAGATGAGCTGTTCAAGCGGTTGGGGCTGACGCTCGGCGAGCGGCGCTGGCAGCACACCCGCCAGGCCCTGGAGGACCAACTGCAAGCCTGGTCCCGGCAGCAGCCGGGCAGCGTCACGGCGCACCTGCCCGGTGACCTGTTCGTGGTGTTGCTGGCCGACACGCAAGACCTGCCGGAACGTTTGGCCGCGCTGTACCGGCAATTACAAGGGGTAGCCGGCGAGTTGAGCCTGTACATGGGGCTTTCCAGCCTTGCCGAAGACTGTGCACACTACCGCCAGGCCTTGAATGAAGCGCGCCAGGCACTGGATGTGGCTCGGCACCTGCGCCCGGCCAGTGGTTACTGCAATTTCAGTGAGCTGGGCGTGTTGCGTTTGCTACAGGGCATCGTCGACCGCTCGCTGATCGACGATTTCGTCAGCCGTACCCTTGGCCCGCTGCTGGCACCAGGGCGTAAGCAGGCCACTGCATTGGTCCACACCCTCGACGCCTTGCTCATGGAAAATGGCAACAGCCTCAAAGCCGCCCAGCGCCTGGGCCTGCACCGTAACACTGTCAATCAGCGCATACAGCGCATCGAACAACTGAGCGGGCAGTCGATCGACGACCCGCTTTTTCGCATGAATGCTTCGGTCGCCATGTTGGTATGGCGCATGAGCGAAGCCCACGGCAAGGAGTAACCGCATGAACATCATCAACGCCCGGCTGCGCGGCAAACCCGGCTTGTTCCGCATTGAACTTGCTGGCGAGCGCATCAGCGCAATCGTGCCGCAGGCCAATGCAGTGGCGCAGGCGCCCGGCGACCTGGACGCTGCACAGAACCTGGTGGTAGCGCCCTTTGTCGAGCCGCACATCCACCTTGACGCCACCCTGACGGCCGGTGAGCCGAGGTGGAACATGAGCGGTACGCTGTTCGAGGGCATCGAGTGCTGGGCCGAGCGCAAGCAGTTCACCACCCACGATGACATCAAGGCCCGCGCGAAGAAAACCATTGGCATGCTGGTGGACCACGGTATCCAGCATGTGCGCACGCATGTCGATGTCACCGACCCGACGCTTACCGCGCTCAAGGCCATGGTCGAGGTACGCGACGAAGTACGCGGGCTGGTCGACCTGCAGATCGTCGCGTTTCCGCAGGAAGGCATCGAGTCGTATGCGAACGGCAGGGCATTGATGACCGAAGCGGTGGCCATTGGTGCCGACGTGGTGGGGGGCATTCCGCATTTCGAGAACACCCGCGACCAGGGCGTGTCGTCGATAAAATTCCTGATGGACCTGGCCGAGCGCAGCGGCTGCCTGGTAGACGTGCACTGCGACGAAACCGACGACCCGCAGTCACGTTTTCTTGAAGTTCTGGCCGAGGAAGCCCGGGTGCGTGGCATGGGCGCCCGGGTCACGGCCAGCCATACCGTGGCGATGGGTTCGTATGACAACGCTTACTGCTACAAGCTGTTCCGCCTGTTGAAGCTGTCGGGCATCAACTTCGTGTCCTGCCCAACCGAAAGCATCCACTTGCAAGGGCGCTTCGACAACTACCCCAAGCGCCGGGGGGTTACCCGGGTAGCCGAAATCGACCGCGCCGGCATGAACGTGTGCTTTGGCCAGGACTCCATCGTGGACCCGTGGTACCCCCTGGGCAACGGCAACATCCTGCGCATTCTCGAAGCCGGGCTGCACATCTGCCACATGCTCGGCTACGAAGACTTGCAGCGTTGCCTGGACCTGATCACGGACAACAGCGCCCGCACCCTGAACCTTGGGGAGCACTATGGCATCGAGGTGGGGCGCCCAGCCAACCTGTTGCTGCTGTCGGCACCCGATGACTACGAGATGGTGCGCAGCCAGGGGCATGCGCTGGTCTCGGTGCGCCATGGCAAGGTGCTGATGCAGCGTACGCCAGCCCAGGTGCAGCGCCTGCTCTGAGCGGTTGAGGTTGGGGCCCGGCGCTATGCCGGGCCCTGGCGTCAGCTGTCACCCGACCGCTTCGAGAAACTTGTCCAGGACAATGTTGCGGCCACACAGGACCACCGCAACCCGCTTGCCTTGGTACTGCCTGGCCAGTTTCTGCATGCCGGCGACGGCAACTGCCGCAGCGCCTTCGATGATCCAGCGCTCGTGGCGGGCGATGTCGCGCATCGCCGCACGGATTTCGTCCTCGCTGACCAGCACCGTCCCGGTGACCAGCGCCTGGCACAGCGGGAAGCTGACAGCACCTGGCTCGATGCCACCGGCGGTGCCGTCGGAAAGGGTTTCGCGCGCCTGCACTTCGATGATCTCACCCGCCTGTAGCGAGCGCGCCAGTGCGGGATCATTTTCGGGCCAGCAACCAATGATCTCGGTGCCTGGCTTGAGCACGCGCAGGGCGGCGCCGATACCGGCAATCAGCCCGCCGCCGCCCACCGCGACGAATACCGCGTCCAGGTCGGGTGCCTGCTCGAACAACTCCATTGCGAGGGTGCCTTGGCCTGCGATGACCTGCAGGTCGTTGTACGGCGACACGAACGGCACACCCTGCAGCCGCGCTTGCCTGGCGGCCTCCAGTTCTGCACCCAACGGGTCGGTGGGCAGGCAGATGACTTCGGCGCCCAAGGCACGCATCGCTGCCAGCTTGTAGGCCGACGCTGAAGCGGCGCTGTACACCGTCACCGGCACCCCAGCGGCGTTGCCGGCCATTGCCAAGGCCTGCCCGTGGTTGCCCGAAGACGCGGCGATCACCCCGGCAGCCCGCTGTTCGGTTGGCAGCAGGCGGATCTTGTTGCTGGCGCCGCGAAACTTGAACGAACCGGTGTGCTGCAGATGTTCGCATTTAAGCAGCACATCGCAACCGGTCTGCTCCGAGAGGCGGGCGCTGCGGGTCAGCGGCGTCACACTGACGGCAGGGCGCAGTGCCGTATGGGCATCCTTTATGGACCGAAAAAGCCCATCCAACTGAGTGGCATCGATAATGGGCGCAAGAGCGGGAGTGGCTGCCATGCTGTAAACCTGCATAGAGATGGAATATCCGTCTACCGTAGACGTTTATTCTATTCGGGACAAGCAGGCGTGCACATGCGTCGCCGTGCTCATCCCGGCAAGCCAGCGATAGTGGGTTTATAGGGCCTTGAGCTCTTTCAGGTACTTGTACACGGTCGCGCGCCCCATGCTCAGTACGTTGGCCACATAGTCCACGCCACTGCGGCCTTGGAACGCGCCCTCGGCATGCAGCGCCTGCACCAGGCTGCGCTTGTCCTTCATGCGCAACGTTTGCAGTGACAGGTTGCGCGCCTGCAGCCAGCCATGCAGGAAGGTGTTGATGCGCTCCTGCCAGTCATTGCGGAACAACGCGTCCGGTTGCGGCACCACACGGCTCATCTGGAAAAACGCATCCAGCGCAACACGGGCCTGCTCCAGTACCGACACGTTCAGGTTGATGCACATCAGGTGCTCGGCTTCGCCCTGGGCATTGCGCAGCACGGTGCTGATCGAACGGACCTTCTGGCCGTTCCAGTTGAGTTTCTCGTAAGGGCCAAGGTTCGTGCCCTGGAGCAAGTCGCCCAGTTCATGATCGATCGCCGAGTCGTCACCCAAAGTGCGTTGGGAAAAGTTGTTGGCGATGTGCACCACCGTCTGGCTGCGCAGGTCGTGGACGATGACTTCCGCGTGCGGGTACAGCAACAGAGCGATGCTGTCGGCAATTGCCTTGTAGTTATCCAGGGTCATTGGTATCGGGTGCTTTTCGCAGGGGCAGGAACCGGACGTTCATGGTGGCGGCAAAGCGCCTGGGACACAAGGCGGGTGGTTGCCGAGCCTCGTACCGCTGCCAGCACTACCAAACGCACAAATTCACCCCTCACATGCGATAAGCCGTGATTATTCCATGTGAGAAAATCTTTACTGACGAAGGCAATCATTGGCATAATCAGTACGTAATTACATGCTACATAACACAGTACGAAATCGTAGGAGCACTCATGGCCCGGGGCGGCATAAACAAGGTGGTGGTGCAGCAGGCACGCCAGGCGCTGATAGCCCGGGGCGAAAACCCCAGCATCGATGCCATTCGTATCGAACTGGGCAATACCGGCTCGAAGACCACCATTCACCGCTACCTCAAGGAGCTGAACGGCCAGCAGCCGGTTGCCGCGGAAGGTGGCGTTGCATTGAGTGAGGTGCTGGCCCGCATGGTCGGGCAATTGGCGACCCAGTTGCAGGACGAGGCCGATCTGACCATCGAGCAGGCCGAAAGCACGTTTACCCAGCAGCGTGAACAGCTGCAGGCGCAGCTCGAAAGCGCGCAGCAAGCCCTGGCCGCAGCGCATCAGCAGCACCAGATCGATGCCGCAGCACTGGCCGCCGAGTCCGAGCGGATGCTGTCCACGCAAAGCACGTTGCAGGCCGAACAGCTACGCAGTGCGAGCCTCAACCAGTCGCTGGGCGAACTGCAGCTGCGCCTGGCAGACAAGGACGAGCAGATCCAGTCACTGGAAGACAAGCACCGCCATGCCCGCGACGCCCTTGAGCATTACCGCAGCGCCAGCCGTGAGCAGCGCGAGCAGGAACAACGCCGGCACGAGGCGCAATTGCAGCAGTTGCAGGTGGAAGTGCGCCAATTGCAGCAGGGCATGATCGTCAAGCAGGACGAACTGACCCGCCTGCACCGCGATAACGAGCGCTTGCTCGGTGAGCACCGCCAAGTGGCCAGCGAATGCCGGGCGCAGGGGGAATTGCTGGAGCAACGTGATGCGCAGATCCAGGGTTTGCGCACGATCCTGGCGCAGGCGCAGGGCGCCAGTGAGGAAATGCGCCGGCAACTGGAGACCCAGGCACAGAGCCTGGAACAGCGGCGCGAGCTGTGTACCGAGCAAGCACGGCAGCTGAAACACTTCGAGGAACAACTGCGCGAGCGTGACGAGGCGTTGGCGCAGTGCCGGGCGCAGGTGGCCGAAGCAGCAGGTTAATCAAACTTTTTCGTGGCAGCGCTTTCTTCCCTAAACACCTCAAGGAGATAGCGCCATGCCTGATAAACAACCACCGCACAAACAGGGGCCGCACTCGTCGGAGCAGGCGGACAAGCAGAGTGACCTGGGTTTCGACCCGGATTCGCCGGACCTCGACGATCCGCAGGTTGACCCGCAGGGCCCCGCCAAACCACCCAGGGATGTGGAGAAGAAATAGGGAATGCCCGCCAGTTGAGCGAAATGGGCTGGCGGGTTTACCGAGGGATTTGCCCGGCCTGTGAGGCCAGGCGACGCAAATCCCCGGTTTGCCAGCGTTTAGCCCTCGGCCCGCCTGGCGGCGTCCACACCGGCCGCCGACAGCTTGATGGGGTACTGGACGCTGATTTGGTGGTCACTGCTGACCACCACGCTGCCATCATGAATCAGG
The DNA here is from genome assembly GCF_003935475.1 of Pseudomonas sp. p99-361. Lineage (NCBI taxonomy): Bacteria > Pseudomonadati > Pseudomonadota > Gammaproteobacteria > Pseudomonadales > Pseudomonadaceae > Pseudomonas > Pseudomonas sp. p99-361. The sequence goes on from NZ_RHQO01000009.1 coordinate 18,273, forward strand.
CCGTCGTCCTGCAGGGTCTTGAGCATGCCTGCAACGGCCTTCTCGCCACGATAGTTGTCCAGCACTTCCTTGCCCAGCCCCTCTGGGTGAGCATGCAGCAGACGGGTGAGTACTTCGCTTTTCAGTGCATCGTTACTCATGTCGAACCTCACGTTCACTTAGCGTGTTTGGCCTGTAGTGCCTTGGCGTGCTCCAGGTGCTGTTCCAGCTTGGGCAGGGTTTCGCTGGCGAAGGCCTTCAGCTCAGCCTTGTCGGAGGACGCAGCTTCTTTCTTGAACAGCTCGACCGCTTTCTCGTGCGCATCGACCTGGTTGTTGAGGTAAGACTTGTCGAACGACTCGTCACGCCATTCCAGGATCATCTTCTTGACCTTGTCGGTCATCGCCGCGTCGTCGGGTACCGAAATATCCAGTTTACGGGCGATGTCGCCGAGCTTCTGATTGGCCTGGGTATGGTCGGTGACCATTTGCTGGGCGAAGGTCTTGATCTCTGCGTTCTGGCTTTTTTCCTGGGCCAGGTTGCCGGTAACCACTTCGGCGATGCCGGACTCGACCGCTGCATCGACGAAATCATTGGAGCTGGCTGCCAGCGTGTGGGCCGATACCAGACCCAGCACCATCGATAACCCGACACGCTTGATGAAAAGACTGCTCATGCTTCACTCCTTAAACCTTGGCGCGACCTCAGTGTCGCGTACGGTTGAGGGGCGGGGCAGGGCAAAGGTTTAATCTTTTTCACCACCGGCAGCGACCCCGGTGGCGCTCAATCCACGGCCAGCACCTGTTGCTGGAGTTGCCAACGCACCGAACTCACGCCCTTTTCCAGGCTGACCCGGCTGACCAGGCGCTCCAACTGCGCCGGTGCCTGGGCGGTGCCCAATAGCTCTGCACGCACCTCAAGCCTGGCCGGGTTGTCCAGGTCGGCACTTTGCAGCGACTGCAGGCGTAGCTGCGGCTCGGCCAGGCTGTGCAGCATCAGGCTGCGCACCTGGATCTCGTCCTCGGCGCGGCAGACGATGCGCACTTCGAAATGCTGTTCGTGCTCGCTGGCGGGCACCACGCCCTAGCGGTCAAGGCGTTGGGCGATGTCGCGCAGCAGGATATTCGCGCACAGCACCACCAGGCTACCCAGCGCGGCCTCCAGCAACAGCCCCAGGCTGCACAAGACACCGACCGCTGCCGTGCACCACAGGGTGGCGGCGGTATTCAGGCCGCGCACATTGAAGCCGTCGCGCATGATCACCCCGCCGCCCAGAAAACCAATGCCCGAGACCACATAAGCGGCAACGCGTGAGGCATCGGCAGCGGCCATGCCGGGTACTGCCTGGGTCATCAGCACGAACAGGCAGGCCCCGGTACTGACCAGTGCGTTGGTGCGCAGCCCGGTCAGGCGCTGGCGCAACTGGCGTTCGGCGCCGATCAGCGCCCCTAGCAGCAACGCGACACTGACGCGCAGCAGAAAAACGTTCCAATCCATAGCTCACCTCTTCCACGGGCACAGGCCCGCACGAGCGCCATCACTGGGCGCGGTTGAAAAACCAGAAAGATGCGCAGGACCACGGGGGGAGGGAGGTGAAGCGGGGGTTACAAGAAACCACCGTCTTGCCAGGCTGGCCAGACAGTGCAGGACACTGCCGGGCTAGCGCGCCACGTGGGCCTGTCGCAAGCGACTGGGGCTACTGTCCAAAGCGGGTCTCCTGTTGGGATGGCTAAATTGCGACGCGGACCATACGCCCCGCGGCAAAGCCGGTCAAGGGTGCAAAGATGACAATGGCTTAATCGGCACATGCCCTGCGGCAGCGCCTGCCACATGGAAAAAAAAACCATCAGCCGGTAACCTTGCGCCACCCTATGCGATCACCCGGACCGTTCCATGCTGCTCAATCTGACCGTGCTGTTCGGCACCCTGGTGGCCATGGAGGGCGTAGGCACGCTGGCCCACAAGTACATCATGCATGGCTGGGGCTGGTGCTTGCACCGCTCGCACCATGAGCCACAGCTAGGCATGCTCGAAACCAATGACCTCTACCTGCTGGCGTTGGCGCTGATAGCCGCCGCCCTGATCGCCCTGGGCAAGGGCGGCCATGCGCCGCTGCAGTGGGTGGGCGGTGGCGTGGCGGGCTATGGCGTACTGTATGTACTGGCCCATGATGGTTTCTTTCATCGGCACTGGCCGCGCCGGCCACGGCCGGTCAACCGCTACCTCAAACGCCTGTACCGGGCGCACCGGCTGCACCATGCAGTGAAGGGGCGCACCGGAGGGGTGTCGTTCGGTTTCTTCTACGCGCCGCCGTTGAAGGTGTTGAAACAGCAACTGCGGGGAAAGCGCTACCGGCGCTGACTGCCTGGCCGTTACCCGGCGGTGCCGCCTTCAGGCTGCGCCACGGCGTGCCCTCGGCTCACCCACCAGCCGAAACCGGCGGCGGTGAAGAACATGATCAGGCTGTACAGCGCTGCCGGCACTGCCATGGTCGGGTTGTTCAGCAGCGACGGGCTCAGGGCCAGGGCAATGGCCAACGTGCCGTTGTGTATGCCGATTTCCATGCCGATGGCGATGGCCTGGCGCTTGGGGATGTTGAGCAGGCGCGGTACCCAGTAGCCCACCGCCAGGCTCAAGATGTTGAACAGCAGCGCCGCCAGGCCCACGACCGGTGCGTACTCGACCACCGTCTGCCAGTCCTTGGCCAGCGCCAGAACAATGGTGAATGCCAAAAACAATGCCGCCACCAGCTTCATCGGCTTTTGCATGCGCGCGGCAAACCTTGGGGCAAAGCGGCGAATCAGCATACCCAGCGCCACCGGCAGCAGAACAATGGCGAACACCTGCATGACCTTGGCGAACTGCAGCGGTATGGCCTGGTCCGACGCCATGAACCAGCTCAACGACAGGTTGACCAGCAGCGGCATGGTGAGAATCGCGATCAATGAGTTGACCGCTGTGAGGGTGATATTCAACGCCACATCGCCATGTGCCAGGTGGCTGAACAGATTCGCCGTGGTGCCGCCCGGCGAAGCGGCCAGCAACATCAACCCCACCGCCAGCGCCGACTCCAGGCCAAAACCGTTGGCGATCAGGAAGCACACCAGCGGTAACAGCAGAATCTGGCAGGCCAGGCCCACCACCACGGGCTTGGGGTATTTCACTACCCGTGCGAAGTCGGCCAAGGTCAACGACAGGCCAAGGCCCAGCATGATGATGCCCAGGGCCAGGGGCAGAACGGCGGTGAGCAGGGGCGAGGCGGTCATCGGTAATCTCTCGGGCGAAGGATCCGAAGCAGTCTAGGTGGGCCGGGGTGGATAGGTAATTGCAAAGAGCCAGCTCTTGGTAACCATTTGTTACCAGGGACATCCCTCATCGGCGCTGTATGTCGCGTTGCAGCAAGCCCGCAGGCGCAGTAGCATGCCGCCTTTTTCGAGGATTAGCCTGTCATGCCGTTCCAGCAAGGTCTGCTTGCCACCCCGGTGCCGGCCCACGCCCGCCACCTGTTCTTCACCCTGCAATCGCCCGAGGCGTTGCCTGCCGCCCTCGATGCCTTGCTACCGCAGGTCGATGGCGTGCAGGTGATTCTGGGCGTAGGCGCGCCCATGGCCAAAGCCCTGGGGCGTGAAGTACCTGGCCTGCGTCCTTTCCCGCTGCTGGATGCGGCGGTAGAGAACCCCAGCACCCAGCATGCGTTGTGGCTGTGGCTGCGTGGCAATGAGCGGGGCGACCTGCTGCTGCGGGCCCAGGCACTGGAGCAGGCGTTGGCGCCGGCCCTGCGCCTGGCCGACAGCGTTGACGGTTTCCTGCACCGGGGTGGGCTGGACCTGACCGGCTACGAAGACGGCACTGAGAACCCGGTGGACGAGGATGCGGTGCAGGCAGCGATCGCTGCCGATGGTTCCAGCTTTGCTGCGTTTCAGCTGTGGAAGCACGACCTGGCGTACTTCAAGTCGCTGCCCCAGGCCGACCAGGACAACATCATGGGCCGCCGCCTCAGTGACAACGAAGAACTCGACGACGCGCCCGAGTCGGCACACGTCAAGCGTACTGCCCAGGAAAGCTTCGAGCCCGAGGCCTTCATGGTGCGCCGCTCGGTATCCTGGGCCGATCAGCGCGGCGCCGGCCTGGCCTTCGTTGCCCTGGGCCGCAGCTTCGATGCCTTCGAAGTGCAACTGCGGCGCATGAGTGGCCTGGAGGACGGCATCATCGACGGCCTGTACCGCTTCAGCCGGCCGCTGAGCGGCGGCTACTACTGGTGCCCGCCAATCAGCGCCACCGGTGTCGACCTGAGCCCGCTGCTGCAGGGCAGGTAAAAACATCCCGACACAGAAACGCCCACGCGCGCCGGGTAGAGCGACTAGCCTTGGAAGTTTCCCTGGCATGACGGGAGCTTTTCCATGTATGCACGTCGTGATGTCCTACGCGCGGGTGCTACGTTAGGCCTATTGGCCAGCGCCCCTTGGTTGCACGCGGCCACGCCGGCAGGCATGTTGACCCGCGCCGTACCGTCCAGCGGTGAAGCGCTGCCGGTCATTGGCGCCGGGACTTCCGGCAGTTTCGAGGTTGAAGCCGGTTCGGCTGCCTACCAGCAACTGCGGGCAGTGCTCAAGGCCTTTTTCGACGGTGGCGGGCGGGTGATCGACACCTCGCCCAATTACGGTGGCGCCGACAGCATTCTTGGCCAATTGCTGGAGGAGGGGGGTTGGCATTCACGCTGCTTCATTGCCACCAAGATTGCCGCCGACAGCCGCGCAGAAGCCCAAGCGCAATGGGCTGACAGCCTGAAGCGGCTGCGTACCGACAAGGTCGACCTGTTGCAGGTGCACAACCTGCGTGACTGGCGAACCCAACTGCCCTACGCGCGCGAACTCAAGCAGCAGGGCAAAACCCGCTATGTGGGGATCACCCATTACCTGAACAGTGGCCACGCCGAGGTCGCCGAGCTGGTGCGCAGCGAGGCGCTGGATTTCATCCAGATCAACTACTCGGTCAGTGCCCCCCAGGCGGCCCGTGAATTGCTGCCGTTGTGCCAGGAGCGGGGTGTGGCGGTGCTGATCAACCGCGCGTTCGACGATGGGCGCCTGTTCACCCGCGTCAAAGACCAGCCGTTGCCCGGCTGGGCCGCTGAAGCGGGCATCGGCAGCTGGGCGCAGCTGTTTCTCAAGTTCGCCATCAGCCACCCGGCGGTGACGACGGTAATTCCCGCCACCGGTCGGCCAGATCGCCAGCTCGACCAGCTCATGGCTGGCCAGGGCCCACTGCTTACCCAGGCGCAGCAACAGGCGCTGATCAGGCAATTCACCTGAGCGTATGACTGCCTGGCGGCGGCGCCTGGATCAAGGGCTGAACATAGAGCCCGGCGAAGGCCCGGCGGTTATCGCCGGCTTGCTGCTGTTCTATTGCCTGTTTACCGGTTACTTCATGCTGCGCCCTGTGCGCGAAACCATGGGCGTTGCCGGTGGCGTTGACAACCTGCAGTGGTTGTTCACCGGAACCTTCATCGCCAGCCTGGCATGCCTGCCGGTGTTCGGCTGGCTGGCCAGTGGCGTGCAACGGCGGTTCATCCTGCCTTGTACCTATGGTTTTTTTGTCAGCAACCTGCTGCTGTTCGCTGTGTTGTTTACCCGCACACCAGACAACCTGTCGGCGGCGAGGGCGTTCTACATCTGGCTTTCGGTGTTCAACCTGCTGACCATCTCGCTGGCCTGGAGCGTGCTCGCCGACCTGTTTTCTACGGCCCAAGGCAAGCGCCTGTTCGGCTGTTGGCCGCCGGGGCCAGCCTGGGTGGCCTCAGCGGGCCGATCCTGGGCACGCTACTGGTGGCGCCGCTGGGCCATGCCGGGTTGCTGCTGCTGGCGGCGGTATTCCTGCTCGGCAGCGTCGGGGCAAGCCTGTTTCTGCAGCGCTGGCGACAGCGGCATCCGTTGCCAGCGCATGCCGAGCGTGGTGCAGCAAGGCCGCTGGGCGGCAACCCACTGGCCGGTGCCACTGCGGTACTGCGCTCGCCTTATCTGTTGGGCATTGCGCTGTTCGTGGTGTTACTGGCAAGTGTCAGTACCTTCCTGTACTTCGAGCAGGCACGCATCGTCAGCCAGACTTTCACCGACCCTACCCGGCAAACCCAGGTGTTCGGCTTGATCGACAGCGTTGTGCAAGCCTTGGCCATCCTCACGCAAGTCTTCCTCACCGGGCGGCTGGCACGTCGCCTGGGGGTAGGCATATTGCTGATGGCCGTGCCGCTGGTGATGGCAGTGGGCTTCTTGTGGCTGGCGCTGGCACCGGTGTTCGCGGTGTTCGTAATGGTCATGGTGGTGCGCCGTGCAGGGGAGTATGCGCTGGTAAGACCGGGGCGCGAGATGCTGTTCACCGTGTTGCCGGCCGAGGACAAGTACAAGGCCAAGAACTTCATCGACACCGTGGTGTACCGGGGTGGCGACGCCCTCAGTGGCTGGCTCAAGCGTGCCCTGGACGTGATGGGCGAACACCCGCAACTGGCCATGCTGATTGGGGCAGTAATGGCCGTGGCCTGGGCGGCCACCGGCGGTTGGCTTGGCCGCCGTCAGGCCCATATGGATAACCCGCCGCGCGACTGAAAGGCGCGCCAAATAAGGACTGGCCGCTTATTTAATGCCACCGGTCCGAAGCCTGCCAATTGAAACGAATCCCGACCCGAGCCCGTACTCCGAATTCATGTACGGCGCTGAAGCCGTGCATCCCGAAATCATATGAGGTTTCAGACCATGGCCACTAAAGACAATAGCCGTACCGGCAACCAACAAGGCAGCCAGGGCGGTAACAAGAACTCGGGCAACTTCGCCAATGACCGCGAAAAAGCCTCCGAGGCAGGCCGCAAGGGTGGGCAGCATTCCAGCGGCGGCCAAACCAGTGAATCGGGCCGCAAAGGCGGCCGCTCGTAAACGAGGCCCTGCAGTGCCGGGGAACCGGCACTGCCATCGAGTAGCCCTGGAGGTCGTTATGCAATGGTTATCTGTGGTGGCCCTGTCGGGCGCCCTGTTGCTGGTTGGCGGCTGTTTCGACCGAGACAATGGCCACCCCGGCAAAGATGACGCCGACACCACCAAGCCGTCGCTGCAAATGCAGCAACCCAGTGACAAGCCCGCCCCCCAACCTGCGCCAGATCCTGAACCGATGCCAGGTCAGAAACCCAGCCAATAAACGCGCATGAGGAAAACGGCATGACGGTCATGACTCGCAAGACCGCCGCGACAGTTCCGGCCTCACTGGCCACAACCAGCCTGCAACAGCGTTACGAAGCCTTGCTGGCAGGCACTGATAACGCTGGCGCGCAATGGTTGAATGAGCAACTGGAGCGTGCCCGGCACTTGCCGGATGACCTGCCAGCCGACCCCGTGGAGCTTGAAGCCTGGGGCGCGCACCACGCCGGGCAAGTAGCTCAAGGTTTTGCCGCCTACTTGTCACAACGCCAGCAAGGTAGGCCACGCCGCTATTTTGCCACGCGCGCGCAAGCGCTATGGTTCCTGCAACAGGTGGCACCGACCAAGGCGGTGGATGGTGCGTGGTTGCACAGTACCTTGCGGCATTGGGCAGACCCGCGCTACCACGGGTTGATCCGGACCTACCTGGAAGAATTGGGCAGCGGTGATGTGCGCTGCAACCATGTGGCGATCTATCAGCGGCTGATGAGCCGCCTGGGTTGCCTGGAACCGTTGCACCTTGAAGACGAGCGCTATTTGCAGGGGGCACTGCAGCTGGCACTGGGTCGCTACGGTGAGGACTTCCTCCCTGAGCTGATCGGTTACAACCTCGGCTACGAACAACCACCGCTGCATTTGCTCATTACCACCTATGAACTCGCCGAATTGGGCATCGACGGCCAGTATTTCCAATTGCATGTCACGATCGACAACGCCGCCAGCGGTCACGCCCACCTGTCAATCCAGGCCTCGCGCCAACTCAGCCCGCGCAGTGACCCCTCCGGGTTCTACCAGCGAGTACGGCACGGCTACCGTCTGAATGACCTTGGCGTGGATACACCCACCCTGGTCAGCCTTTTCGACCTTGAAGCGGAATTGGTGCAGGCCTTGGAACAGAAGCGCCAGTTTGGCCAGTTCATGCATTCAGACCGGTGCCGGCTGCAGGGGCGCACCATCAACCAATGGCTGGCGGAACCTGGCGCAATGCCGCACTTTCTGCAGGCGCTGCAGGCGCAGGGCTGGATTCGCCGCGGTGAAGAACCCGCGCAAAGCCGCTGGTGGGCACTCATGGATGGGCCATCAGCACCGATGTACGGTGTGTTCACCGCCTATGAAAAGCAGTTGTGGCACGACTGGATCGCAGCAGGTTGGCAGTCGCGCGTTCGTCGCCTGCTCCCCGGAAGCTGGCAGTTGCCGGCATCCCCGGAAGGTGACGCTGTGAATGTCGACGCGCACGATATTGAAGCGCTCATCGAACGCATGGCTGGTAATCGTCACGCGACGCCTGACGGGCTGCAGGCGACCCGCGCCTATCTGCAGGCCACGGGGATGATCCAGGAGCAAGCGCGCTGATGGTGCCGGACCCGCAAGTACTTGCCAGTGACGATGCGCTGGTGGAATTGGGCCAGCGCCTGCGTGCCGCTGGTTACCGTTTCACCTGCGTGACACCGGCCACACACGCTCGCGTCATGGCCCGCTGCGCCGGCGAGCAGGCACGCACCCTGCGCGATGTGTTCGGCTGGAGTCAGGCGTTCAGCCCCGGGCTGGTAACTGCGGATCTAATGGCCCTGCTGCAGCGCGCGGAGGGCTTGACTGCGACACCTCAACAGTCGTTTCGCAGCGCGGTGCGCTGGTCCACCCTGGATGACCTGTTACTGGTGCATTCTGCCTACCCCACCGAGGCCGCGGACGCGGTGTTCTTCGGCCCAGACAGCTACCGCTTCGCCCAGGTCATCCATAACCACCTGCGACACACCCCCAACCGGGTTGAGCATGCCGTAGACATTGGCTGTGGAACCGGCATTGGCGCCTTGCTGATCGCGCGGGCGGCGCACCATGCGCGGGTTTCTGCGGTGGATATCAACCCGCTTGCCCTGCGCTACACCGCCGTGAATGCAGCGTTGGCTGACGTCAGCAATATTTCGGTGAAGCACAGTGACCTGCTGGACGATGTGCCCGGCAACTTCGACCTGATCGTTGCCAACCCGCCCTACATGCTCGATGTGGGCGAGCGGACCTACCGGCATGGCGGTGGCGCCCTGGGGGCCGCGTTGTCATTGCGGATTGTCGAGCAGGCTCGTGAGCGGCTGACCCCGGGCGGCTCGTTGCTGTTGTATACCGGTGTGGCGATGGTGGACGGCCATGATCCCTTGCTCGAGGCTGTTCGCCTGCGTCTGGCCGGCCCCACGTGCTCTTGGGTATATCGTGAAATCGACCCTGATGTGTTCGGAGAACAGCTGGCTGAGCCGGGTTATGAAGCCGTGGAGCGGATAGCCGCCGTAGCCCTGACGGTTACCCGCCTGTAGAAGTGGTACGGCGCACTTGCAATTGGCCGGCGTTTCCCGACAATGGCGCGCCCCTTGCCGCCACTCGGACAACCCGCGCCATGATGCTGACCACGCAATTCCCCGATATCTCCCTGGAAGACACCTTGTTCGTCTTCGCCCTCGAAGCCGAAGCGGGCGAGGTGTTCCGCGAAATGAACACCGTGTTCACCGGTATCGGCAAGGTCAATGCCGCTATCGCCCTGACCAAGGCTATCGCTGTGCGCCGCCCCAGGCTGATCGTCAACCTGGGTTCTGCTGGCAGCCAGCGCCACGGCAAAGGCGCTGTCGTGTGCTGCAACCGTTTCGTGCAGCGCGACATGGACGTGACGCCGTTGGGTTTCGCCCGTTACGAGACGCCACTGGCGAATACCCCGGTGCTACTCGAACACGGTGCGGCCATACCCGGCCTGGCGCTGGAAACCTGCGGCAGTGGCGACAGCTTTGAAACCAACCACGGCGATGCGCCTTACGATGTGGTCGACATGGAAGCCTACGTACTGGCCTTGATCGCGCGCAGCGAAGGTATTCCGTTCGTGTGCCTGAAGTACATCTCCGATGACGCGGGCAGCGAGGCTGCCGGTGATTGGGCCGTACAGGTTCACCTGGCGGCCGAAGCGTTCAAGCGTGTGCTGTTCAGCGCGCTCTGATTGCCGGCCATTGGTGGCCGTGGGGCAGTGCCATTAAACCTTCGCCACCCGGTGCAGTCACTGTTGGTATCGGCAGCCAACTTTGGAGCAGTGTCATGGCTCGGGCAATCTGGAAAGGCGCTATCAGCTTCGGGCTCGTGCATATCCCCGTGGCCCTCAACACCGCGGTGCGCACCGAACGGGTGGACTTCGACTGGTTGGACAAGCGCAGCATGGAGCCTGTGGGCTACAAGCGGGTGAACAAGGTCACCGGCAAGGAAATCGACAAGGACAACATCGTCAAAGGCGTGGAGTATGAAAAGGGCCGCTATGTGGTGATCAGCGAGGAGGAAATCCGCAAGGCTCGCCCTGAAGCCACCCAGACGATCGATATCTTCTCCTTTGTCGAGGCTGGCGAAATACCCCTGCAGCACTTCGATACCCCGTATTACCTCACCCCCGACCGGCGCGGCGGCAAAGTCTATGCATTGCTGCGCGAGACGCTGGAAAAAACCGGCAAGGTGGCGCTGGCCACGGTGGTGCTGCACACCCGCCAGCACCTGGCGCTGCTGCGCCCTCTGGATGACGCGCTGGTGATGATCACTTTGCGCTGGCCCGAGGAGGTGCGCGGGCTGGAGACCCTGGAGCTGGACAGCAGTGTGACCGATACCAAGGTCGACAAGCGCGAACTGGACATGGCCAAGCGCCTGGTCGAAGACATGAGCGGGCCGTGGAAACCCGAGGATTACCATGACGCCTTCCGCCAGACCATTCTGGACCTGGTGGAAGAAAAGGCCAGCAAAGGCAAGATCGCTACAGTCGAGAAAGGCAAGGCCGCCAGCGCCGAGAAAGGTGCTGATATCCTCGACCTTACCGAGCTGCTGAAACGCAGCCTCGGCGGCAAGAAGCCGGCGAAGAAGCCGCGCAAGGCCTCCTGAGCGAAGCCCCGCAAGCGCTCCGGTCAAACCAGAGCCTGTAGCCCCGCCAGGTAATCGCCAAAGCCTTCCCGGGCGCGGCTGTCGCGGCGGCTGCTGGTGGCCACGCTGTGCCGGGCCGTCCAGACGATCTGCGCGCCACTGGCTTGCAGATCGTTGACCAGTTGCACGTCTTCATGGGCGGACAAGGGTTGGAAGCCGCCGACCCGCGCATAGGCGTCGGCGCACACGCCCAGGTTGGCGCCATGAATGTGCCGGTGGCCCTCGCGCTGTTCGTAGCGGCTTTGATAGAGCTGGCGCAGGGCGGCCGTCTGCCACGGCTGCCAGTATTCGACGTGTACCGTGCCACAGACAACCTCGGCACTGCAGGCCAGCTGCGACAACAACCAGTGCCCCGGCACCCGGCTATCGGCATCGGTACAGGCCAGCCACCGCGCACCACGGTCGACCATGTGCGCCGCGCCCACCCGCCGGGCCATGCCAACACTGCCAGCCTCCACCTCCAGCACCTGCACACCAAACCGCCGCGCCACCGCGGCGCTGCCATCGCTGCAGCGGTCGAGCACGACCAGCACCTCGACCCGATGGCCAGCCTGCTGTGCCTGCACGGCGGCGATCAGCACTGCACGCAGGCAACGGCCGAGGCGGCGGGCCTCGTTATGGGCCGGAATCACGACGGCGATCATGGGCAAGTCTCGTCTAGGTCTACCACACTGGGCTGGGCTGACCAGTACTCGAGCACGAAGTCCGCTTCATCATGCTGGAACTGCTTGTAGAGGGGCAGGTGGCGGGCCAGCATGCGATGCACTTCACGCCCATCCTGCGGGCAACCGACAATGGGGTGCTTCCAGTGGCATGCCAGCAGGCCGCCGTCGTAAGACAGGCTGGCGACTGCTTGTTCGATGACTTGCAGCCAGTCGGTGGGGTCCAGGTAGTAGCCCACCTCGCTCAGCACGATCAGGTCGAAGCGCCCACCAGGCCAGTCTGCCGGGAGCCGCGCCAGTTCCACAGACGCATTGTGCACCTGAGCCAAGCGTTCGCGGGCCAGCCCCACGGCGGTGGGATCGAGGTCCTGGCATAGCAGTTCCCCGCTGCGTTCGGCCAGCAGTGCACTTAACTCGCCGTTGGCGCAGGCTGGCTCGAATACCCGCTGGTAGCATTGACGGGGCAGGCTGGCCATGACCAGCTCGCGCTTGCGCTTCTCGTACCAACGAGTGCGAAAAGCCCACGGGTCTTCATTGGTCGCATACAAGTCGGCGAAATACTGTGGATCGAGGCTCATGACAACTCCAGTCAAAGGAACACCAGTTCGAAAGGTTGCAGCAGGCAATCCAGCAGGTTTGCCGGTAGCACCGGCGGCCGCTCACCGTCTGCCTGCAACTGGCTGGCATGGGCGGCCAGGGCCTTGCGCTTGCGCGCCAACCGGGCCTCATCCAGCTGGAGGCGGTGGGCACGGGGCCAGGGCAGGCGAGGGTCGTCGGGTTGCGCCCAGTGCCAGGCCCAGACCGGGACCTCGGCCAGTTGCACTTGCCGCGCCAATGCCGCGTGGGCGGCGGCGCGCCCGACGGCCTCGTGGTCGCAATGACCGTCATTGCGCCAGGTAGCCATCAACAGGTCGTCCGGGCGCAACAATTGAGTCAGATGGCTGACGAGGAACGCTTCCTCTCGCGGCAATTGGCCGTCCTTGAGGTTGAGCCGGCGCCAGTCCACGCGGTTCGGGTCCAGGTCAAGCTGCTGCAATGCCAGGCGACTTTCCTGGGGGCGTTGGCGACGCAGGCGATGCTCGCTCCACTGGGTTGAGCCAGGGTGGCTGCCTTCACCATCGGTTGCGGAAATCAGCACCAGGTCGGCTTCACGGCCTTTGAAGCTGCTCAGCAGGCCGCCTGCCATGAGGATTTCATCATCCGGGTGGGGCGCAATCATCACCAGGCGGCGCCCAGGCGGGCAGAGCCGGGCGGGGTCGAGCCAAGTGGCCCGGGCGAGGTGGGCGGCCTGCTGCCAGTCGGCCCAAGGGGTGCCGCTGCTGGCCTGGATCAAGTTCTCACTCATAGCTGCCACGCTCCTGCCGGCACCTGCGCCAGCTGTTGGCCCAGCGCTGCCAGGTCACGCTCCGCGTGGCTCTGGCGCAGATACACCGGCAAATCGGCGCTCAAACGGGCGAAGTGGCTGTTGCGGCAGAACGGTGTGGCACCCAAGGCCCGCCCGACATGGCTGATGACCTGGTCCACGGCCTGCTCGACCTGGGCGCGGGTGCGCCGCACTTCAAAACTGGCATCTGCACCCGGCTGCCGGTCGATCCAGGCGGCGCATTCACGCAGCGCCGCACGCGCACCATACAAAGCGGCGTCCACCGCCCCGAGGTGGGCATCGGCATGCGGGTCGGGCCGCGGCTTGCGGCAATACTCCCGCAGGTAGTCGGCCAGGGCCTCGGCCGCACCATACCAGCACGCGGCGATACCGCCGCCGCCGTGCCAGAAACCAGGGCGCGCCAGGTACTGGCCAGGTTTGCCGATCAGCGTTGCCGGGGTGTTGTCGAAGGTAACCTCGACGCTGGCCGTGGTAGCCATGCCCACGGCTTGCCAATGCTCGATGTTCAGCCCCTGGTCAGGCTGCGACAGTTCGATGGCGACCAACTGCTGCTGACCCTGCTCATCCCAGGCCGTGAGCAATGCCCGGTCGATCTGCAACGCCCCGGAACACCAGGCTTTGGTGCCTTGCAAACGTACCCTGTCGCCGCCGCGGGAGGTTATGACCGCGCGGGCATCAGGTGGCTCGGCGGCCCACACCCCCCAAATGCCTTCTGCCACGTAATGTGCAGCTGCGCACTCCGCCAGAATCGCCAAAGCATCGGTGTGCCCTTCATACAGCTTGGCCAGGGCCAGGTCGCAACCCGCCACGCGGGCCAACGTCTGCCAACGGCGCAAGGTATTGCCCTGGCCTGGCAACGGCAGCAGGTCCAGGTGGTCGGCCTGCAGCGCCTGCATCAGCTGAGGCAACTGAGTGTCGAGGTTGAGGGGCTGCTGACGATCACCAAATGTACGCAGTAGGCGGTCGAAATGGGTCAGATTGAAGTCCTGGACGATGCTCATGGGCGGGTCTCCTGATGCGTGGCCACTAGGCAAGCCCCAGCTGTTTGCGCATGCGCGCCGTAATAGACTGGCGGACCTTGCCCAGGTCCGCCCACGGGTCGTCGACCTCAGCCAGGCGCGCGGGCAGGTTGGCGATGTTCCATTGGTTGGCGGCCTTGAGCGTGGCCAGTTCCTCACGCCAGATGGGTACCGACACCGGCAGGCCTTCCCGTGCACGCAGGGAATAGGCACACGCGGTTGTTGCCCCCCTGGCGTTGCGCAGATAGTCGATGAAGATGCGCCCGATGCGGTTCTTGGGCCCTGAAACAGCGCTGAGGCGGTCCGGAAACAGCTTGGCCAGGTACTCGACGATGGCATGGCTGAAAGCTTTGACCTCGTCCCAACCCGCGCGGCGGGTCAGCGGCACCACCAGGTGTATGCCCTTGCCGCCGCTGGTCTTGAGGAACACTTTCAGGCCAAGCTCGTCGAGCAGGGTGAGGGTGAGTTGAGTGGCTTCCAGCATGGCCTTCCAGGGCAGCGCGGGGTCAGGGTCGAGGTCGAGCACGAAGCGGTCGGGCCTGTCGAAGTCCTTGTCAGTGGCATTCCAGCTGTGCAGCTCGAGCATGTTCATCTGCACCGCGCCCAGCAGGGTATCGGCGCGGTTGATGACCATGGCCGCCTGGCCGGCCTGGGCCTTGTCGTATTCGAGCACATTGGGCAGGTGCAGCTGGCTGGCGTTCTTCTGGAAGAAAAGCTCACCGGCCAGGCCATCGGGTGCGCGCACCAATGCCACCGGGCGGTGCTGGATCTGGGGTAGCAACCACTGGCTGACGGCGGCGTAATACTCGGCCACATCGCGCTTGGTCACGCCCGTGGTAGCGTCGATCACCCGGTCAGGGTGGGTAAGGTGCAGGTCCTCCGAGAGCGGCGCTGCTTTGCCGCGTTTGCGGCGGGGCGTGGTGTTGGTGGGCATGGGGCGTTCCAGGTCGATGGCGGTGGCGGGCTTGTCATCGCGCAGGCCATGGAAGACCGAATGGCGCACAATGCCGTCCCGGGTCATCTGGGCATACGCCACTTCGGCCAGCAGCTGCGGCTTCAGCCAGTGCACACCTCGGGCTTCTGCGCCGCTGGGCGGGCGGGCCACGGCGGGCCTGGCAATTTCCAGTGGCTGCAGGCGCGCATGGATGCTGGCCAGGGTGGCAGCCGTGAAGCCGGTACCGACCTTGCCGGCATAGCGCAGCTCGCCATTGTCCGGGTCGTGCAACGCCAGTAGCAGGGCCCCGAAGCCGCTGCGGCTGCCTTTGGGGTCGGTGTAGCCAACCAGCACGAACTCCTGGCGGCGCTTGCATTTGAGCTTGATCCAGTCCGCGCTGCGGCGGCCGCTGTAGGGGCTGCCCGCACGTTTACCGATCAGCCCTTCGAGTTCCAGGCGGCAGGCGCTGGCCAGCAAGGCGTCGACCGGTTCGTCGAAGTCGGCGGAATACTTGAGTACGTCTGACGGGGCGTGATCGAGGAGGTTTTTCAGCGTTTCGCGGCGGTCCTGTAGCGGTGCCTGCCGCAGGTCCTGACCACCCAGAAAGGGCAGGTCGAACACGTAGTAAGTGATGTGCTCGTCCTGCTCGGCGTCGAAGGCGTTCTGTAACGCCTGGAAGTCCGCTGCGCCATTTTCGTCAGCCACTACCATTTCGCCATCCAGCCAGGCCGAATCGATGCCCAGGGCGCGCAATGCTGCGACCTGGCGGGGCATCTTGCTGCTCCAGTCATGGCCGTTGCGGGTGAATAGCCGCACTTCGTCGCCGTCGATACGAGCCAGGATGCGATAGCCATCGAACTTGACCTCATAGCGCCAGTCGCCCTGGGGCGGCGTGTCCACCAAGGTGGCCAGCTGTGGCTGCAACTGATTCGGCAATGCGGCTTGGCGAACCTTGCCGGGGCGCTTGCGGGTAGCCCGCGGCTTGGCGGCGGCTTGCTTGGCTGCCGGCTTGCGGGGGATCAGGGTGCGGTCACTGAGCACACTGTCGGGCTGCGCGTCGACGATGCTGTACTCGGCTTCGCTACGGGCCTGGGCATCGTGGGATTTGACCAGCATCCATTGTTCTTTCTTGCCCGCCAGGTGGGTGCGGAACAGGTGCCACACCCCCGACAGTTTTTCGCCTTGCAAACGAAACTTGAGCTTGCCCTTGGCATAGCCCTCATGGGCGTCGCCCTCCGGCTCCCAGATGCCGCGATCCCAGACGATGACATCGCCAGCCCCGTAGTGGCCTTCAGGGATATGGCCCTCGAAATCGGCATAGTCCAGCGGGTGGTCCTCGACGTGCACGGCCAGGCGGCGCACGTTCGGGTCCAGCGACGGGCCTTTGGGGATCGCCCAGCTCTTCAACGTACCGCCCAACTCCAGGCGGAAATCGTAATGCAGGTGGCTGGCGTCGTGTTTCTGAATGCAGAACTGCAGCGCATGGGCTTTTTTGCCACGGCTGCGTTTGCCACTGGGCTCGGGCGTTGCGTTGAAGTCGCGCTTGCGCGCGTATTCCTGCAGGGGCTTGGCCATGTCCGGCTCCGGGCAAATCGCACTCTGTAGAGGTGGGAGGCGCCGGGCAGGCAGGGAGTTCAAAAAACTCTGAATCTTCGGCCACCGGATGCAGTCGACCGAATGCAGCCAACTGACGGAGAACGTACATGGCCCGAACAGAAGATCCTAAGCCCTACACCCCAACCGAGATCGACGACACCGAGGACCGCATGGGCAGCGTGCACGAACTGGACTTCGATGAGCGCCTGGACGAACGCCAGGGGCGGGTAGGGGACGAGCGCCCGGCGAGCGAGATCGAGCGCGAATTCCCACCAGAGCGTGTTGCCGAAAGCGGCATGACGGGTGGCGAAGCGCTGAGCGACAGCCTGCATGAAGACAACGTCACCTACGACGACCTGAGCCCGGATACGCTGCTGGATGAAACCGGCGCCCGTGACCCGCACGAGCCCGGCGGCGGCGACGGCCCGGCTGATATGGACCTGCGCGAAGTGGATGCCGACGAAATCGGTGGCGGCTTTGGGCTGGATGAAGCCGAACTGGCACGTTCCGCGCCGCTTGACGGCGAACCCTGGACCGATGATGTGATCGATGACGAGGAGAGCAGATCATGAACCAGCAACGTTGTGCCTGTACCGACTGTTCCTGCACCGTGGATGCCAATGCCTTGCAGCGTGACGGCAAGGCCTATTGCTGTGAGGCCTGTGCCAACGGCCATAGCCATGGCGAGGGCTGCAGGATGCAAGCCTGCCATTGCAGCGAAAAACCGGATGAAAATGCCGTAGACAATGCGCTGGATGAGACCTTCCCGGCGAGCGACCCGATTTCCCCTTGAAGTCGCCTTGTTGGCGCGGCACCAGGCCGCGCCGACGTTAAGCGCGCGTGACCCTGACCATCAGGTTTGCACCGAATTGTCACGCTGGCGCATGACCTTCGCGCGCTTCTCAAGCACCAGATAAGTCACGATCGCAACCACCAACGGTATCAGGTAGTACAGAGTGCGATAGCCCAACAGCGCAGCTACCAGCGTGCCCTGCGCCATCTGCCCGTGCAGCAGGGCGAGGAACACCGCTTCCAGCACACCCAGGCCCGCCGGGATATGTGCAACCACGCCTGCCACGCAACTGATCAACAGGATCCCGAGGATCGCCGGGTAGAAGGCGTCGCCCGGCAGCAACCAGTAAATCAGCAGCGCCATCAATGCCCAGTTGCAGGCCCCCAGCGCTACCTGGCAGAGCGCAAGGCGCAGGGTTGGCAAAGTGACTTCGTGATCGCGCCAGCGCCACGTGCGCTTCTTGGCCAGGCCACAGGCCAGCAGATACGCCGCGGTGATTGCCAGCAACAGTACGCCGATCAGGCGCAGCCCTGTTGTGCCCACCGCCCAGTTGCCCGGCAGTTCGATCAGACCCAGGGCGAACACACTGCCGGCCAGCAGCATATAGCCCATCCAGTTGGTGAGCAGGCCCAGCGTGAGAATGCGCGTGATGGTGGGGGTATCGAGCCCCAGGCGCCCATACAGGCGGTAGCGCAAGGCAACCCCGCCGACCCAGGTGGTGAAGTTGAGGTTGAACGCGTAGCACACGAAGGCGACCGGCAGCACTTGCCAGGCGGGCAGATGATGACCGGTGTAGGCGCGGGCCAGCAAGTCGTAACTGGCGAACGTCAGGTAACTGCACACCGCAATTGCCAGGCCGACCACCAGCGTTCCAGGCTTGTAGGCGAGCAGCGACTGGCGCACTTCGCTCCAGTCCAGGTTGCGCGCCAATTGGTACAGCAGCACAGGGATCAGGATCAGGAACGCCACCGTCAATACGCGCTTGGCCCAGGTTTGCCAGGTTGTCCGTGCCATCAGGTATTGCCCTCGTGCAGGTCGCCGGCCGGGGCCTCGACGTCTGGCTGCAGCGAGCGCAGCCGTTGGCGGTGTGCCGGCAACCAGCCGGCGATGCGCGGGAAATGGCGCGCCGCATGGAAGCAGGCGAAGATCAGCGGTGCCCGCCACCAGTAGCCACGGATCATGCGTTCCAGGGTCACCGGCTTGCACTGCTCGTGCGCAAGTGACTGCAGGTGCTCGCCGAGCAGCTGGTTGAAAGCGCGGTCGCGGATGAACAGGTTGGCTTCCAGGTTCAGCGACAGGCTCAGCGGGTCGAGGTTGCTGGAACCCACGGTCGCCCACTCGTCGTCCACCAGCGCCACTTTGCCGTGCAAGGGCCGCTTGCAGTATTCATGAATGACCACGCCATCACGCAGCAGGTAGTTGTACAGCAACCGCGACAGTGCACGGACCCAGCGCATGTCTGGCTGCCCCTGCAGGATCAGGTGCACAGCCACCCCGCGCCGGGCAGCGTTGCGCAACTCGCGCAGCAGCCGATAGCCGGGGAAGAAGTAGGCATTGGCCACCACGATACGTTCTTTGGCACCGCGAAACGCCTGCAGGTACTGGCTTTCGATGGCTGTCCTGCGCACGCCATTGTCACGCTCTACCAGCACGGCGGTGGTGGACCCGGCGGGCTCGGTCAACGGCCGCACGGCGCTTGGTTCCTGCAGCACCGGCGACATCAGGCGCTTGCTGGCGGCATGCACCTGTGCCACCACTGGGCCGGTTACCTCGACGGCATAGTCCTGCTTGGCCATGGGGCCAAAGTCGCCCAGGTGATCGGCGCTGTAGTTGATGCCGCCAATGAAGGCCCGCTCGCCATCGATGACCACGATCTTGCGGTGCAGGCGCCGGAACAGGTTGGTACGCATGCCCACCAGGCGCGGCTGCGGGTCGAAGGCGTGGAAACTCACGCCGGCATCTGTCATGGCCGCGATGAACGGCGCGGGCAGGTCGCCGGTACCATAGCCGTCCACCACCACTTCGACACGCACGCCGCGGCGGGCCGCGTCGATCAGCGCCTGCTGCAGTTGCCGGCCGACCTTGTCGTCGAAAATGATGAAGGTTTCCAGCAGGATCTCTTCCTGGGCACGGGCCATGGCCTCGAACACACAGGGGTAATACTGCTCGCCGTTGATCAGCAACTTGATATTGTTGCCCTCTACCCAAGGTCTGTTCACAGGTGAATCTCCGCGGCCAATGGTGCGTGGTCGGAAAGGTGCGACCACGGGTAATTCGACAGTACTTGGGCAGCGCTCGGCATGGCGTTGCGCAGGTAGATGCGGTCAAGGCGCAGCAGCGGCAGACGCGCCGGAAAGCTGCGTGCCGGGGTGCCGAAGCGCTCGCCGAAGGCCTCTACCAGGTGCTCGCCCAACACGGCATCTGCCTTCAGGCGCCAGTCGTTGAAATCGCCGGCGACGATGACCGGCGCTTGCGGCGGCAGGCTGGCCAGCAGGTCGAGCAAGAGTTGGATCTGGCTTTGCCGATGGGCTTCGCGCAGGCCCAGGTGCACACAAATGGCGTGCACCTGGTCGTGCCCTGGCACCTCGAGTTGGCAATGCAGCAGGCCGCGTTGTTCCTTGCCTTGCACCGACACATCGAGGTTGTTGAAGCGCTGGATGGGAAATTTCGACAGCAAGGCGTTGCCGTGGTCACCCTGCGGGTACACGGCATTGCGCCCGTAAGCGAACTGGGGCCACATGCTGTCGGCAAGGAATTCATATTGCGGGGTATCAGGCCAGGCCGGGTGGCGCAAGGCATGCTGCTGATGGCTGCCATGCACTTCCTGCAGGAACACCAGGTCTGCGCCGGTGGAACGGACCGCTTCACGCAGCTCAGGCAGGATGAAGCGGCGATTGAAGAAGGTGAACCCCTTGTGCACGTTCAGCGTGAGTACGTTCAAGCGGCGCACGGCGGTGGACTGATCGGTGCTGCGCGGCAAAGCAGTCATGGGTTCGTTCACAAGGCCACCTCCGGCACCACGCCCGGTTCGGTCATCAGTTCGTGGTCCAGCGACAGCTTCTGCAGCAAACGGCGGGCGTCGTAGGGCGCATGGACCTTCTGGTCATTGTCGAAATAACAGTACACGTCACGCGCCGCACGCCGAGGTGGCGGCCCCGGCACGATCAGGCGCGCGTCGTCTGCCTGGCTGCCTTGGCTCCAGTGCAGGATGCGCTGTTTCCAGCGGCGTAACGCGCGCGCGGTATAGCCGCTGCTATAGAGCTCCACATCGCCGTGCAGGCGCATGTACACGAAGTCTGCGGTCACATCCTCGGCATGCGGCCACTTGCCGGCACTGTCCGCAACCACCAGCGCAACCCGGTGCTTGCGCAGCAGCTTGATGAACGCCTCGCAAAGAAAGCTCTCGTGGCGGACCTCTACCGCGTGGCGCAAACGCACATTACCGGTGATTGCAAGGCCGCCACTGTCCCGCAGCCGTTCGGCACAGCCCTGGGCGCATGCGCGCGCGGCTTTGCGATCACGTGGCAGCAACTGCAAGAACCGGGCAAAACGCTCTTCGTCAAACTTCATGTTCGGTGGGAACTGCCACAGGAACGGCCCCAGCTTGTCGCCTAGCAGTAGCGGGCCAGAGGCGAAGAAGTTGGCCACTGGCTCCTCAACCTCCTTCAGGCGCCGCACATGGGTGATGTACCGTGGCCCCTTGACCGCGAAAACGAAGCCATCCGGCGTTTCATCACGCCAGCGCAGGTAGCGCTCTGGGGTTTGCAAGCTGTAGAACGAGCCGTTTATCTCGATGCTGTTCACGGCCCGCGAGGCGAACGCCAGTTCATCGTCCTGGCGCAGGCCCTTGGGGTAGAAGTCCTTGCGCCAGGGGCCATAGCGCCACCCGGAAATGCCGATGCGGATATCGCTCACGCCGTCGTCCTCATTACCGGTTCCTTGTTCGGTTACTGTGTTATTGCGACTGGCGCAGAGGGCCAAGGGTTCACCGCTTGTGATCAACGGGAACGGCCACTGACAGGTTGAACTTTGCCCGCGCAGACGATTCCACCGGGTAAGCGCCCCAGGCGCGCGAGCCCAGGAATTGACCTGCCAACCCTGGAGGCAAGCATGGCCAGACACATCATTCATTTCACCGGGCCGATCAATTCGTCGACCTGTGGCAACCTGATCAATACCTGCTCAAAGGCATTGCAGCAGGGCGCCGAGGTGCTGCAACTGAACATCGCTACCATGGGCGGCGAGTGCAGCTACGGCTTTACCTTGTATAACTTCCTGCGGGCGCTGCCGGTGCAGGTGCATACGCACAACCTGGGCACCGTCGAGTCCATGGGTAATATCCTGTTCCTGGCCGGGGAGTGGCGCACGGCATGCAGCTACAGCAAGTTCCTGTTCCACCCGTTCCACTGGACCTTGCACGGCTCGGTCGACCATTCACGCATGGCCGAATATGCGATGAGCCTGGATTACGACCTGCAGCTGTACGCGCAGATTGTGGCCGAGCGCACAGAAGGTGCGCCCGAGGTGCTGGACGTGCCGCGCTACCTGATGGCGTACCCGCGAATTCTGGGGCCGCAGGAGGCACTGCAAAGCGGCGTGATCCATGCCATCGACGAGATGCCGATCACGCTGGACATGAACCAGTGGAGCGTGCACGCCTGAGGTTCATGCCCGCCGACCATCAGTAAGGCACCGTGCCGCTCAAGGTTTCGATGGCCTCCACCAGTTCGTCGTAGCCGACCGGCTTGTTCAGGTGCCGGTCGAAGCCAGACTGGCGTGACTTGTGCTGGTCTGCGCTGGCACCGTAGCCGGTGAGGGCAATGGCCGGGGTGTGGCGCAGATGGGCGTGGCTGCGCAGCGCCTTGATCAAGGCATGGCCATCCATCACCGGCATGCCGATGTCGGAGAGGATGATGTCGAACTCCTCACCGGAGGCCACCTCCAGCGCCTCGCGGGGGCGGCTGAAGGCGCGCACGCTGGCGTTTTCCATTTCCAGCAGCTCTTGCATGATCTCTAATACCTCTACCGAGTCATCCACCAGCAACACGCGCACGCCGTGCAGCCGGCCCTCCCGGGAATGCTCTGCAGGGTTGGCGCAAGGCGGCGACTGCACGTTGCACAGCGGCAGGCAAACGGAGAAGGTGCAGCCCAAGCCCAAGCCGGCCGAACTGGCCTGCACGGTGCCGCCCTGGGCTTCGACCAACTGGCGTACCAACGAAAGGCCGATGCCCAGGCCTTCACGGTTCTGATTGGCCAGCAGGGGAGCCTGGCTGAACAGGTCGAAGATGTGCTCCAGGCTGTCGGGGCTCAAGCCTACGCCCTGGTCAATCACCTGCAGGCGTGCCTGTTGATCGTCACGGCTCAACACCAGGCGTATCTCACTGCCTGCCGGGCTGAATTTCAGGGCATTGTTCAGCAGGTTCCAGATGATCTGCTCCAGGCGCGTGACATCGCCTTCGATCATCACTGGCAAGCCGTCGGCAGGCAGCTCCAGGCGCACCAGACAGGGGTGTTGCTCAGCCACCACCACAGCGTGAATGCCGCGCAGGATGGCGCCAAGGTCTACCGGCTCGGTCTTGAGCTTGAGCTTGCCGGTACGGATGCGTGCCACATCCAGCAGGTCATCGATGATCCTGGCCTGGCTGCCAACCGCCTCGCAGATGGTGGCAACAGCCTTGCTGGCGTTGCCGATCTGCTTGATCGAGGGCAGGCGGCGGAGCATTTCCGCATTCAGCTGAATCAGGTTCAGTGGGTGCTTCAGTTCATGCGACATGATGGCGAAGAACTCGTCTTTCATGTGGCTGGTGGTTTGCGATTCCGCCAGTTGCTTGCTCAAGCGTTCTTCGCCCAGGCGCACATGCTCTTCGGCAGCGTGGCTGCTGCTGATGTCGATGAAGGTCAGGACGGTGCCGTCGATTTTCTGCTCGCTGGAGCGGTAGGGCAGCAGGCGTGCCAGGTACCAGTGGTCGCGCTGGCCGCCAACTTCCCGCTCGATAACGGCCTCACCCTGGGCCACGGCGCGGGCATCATCAGCCATGGCTGGGTAGTCCAGGCGGTGCGTGATGTCGAGCAATGAGCGGCCGGTATCGACCGGTAAAATGTTGAACAGGTCGGCGGCGCGCGGCGTGAACCAGCGGATATGCAGGTTGCGGTCGACGAACACGGTGGCGATTTCGGTGCAGGCGATCAGGTTGCTCAGGTAGTCGTTGACCTTGTCGGTCTCTTCCACCTTGTTCTTCAACTCGTAGTTGACGGTGAGCAACTCCTCGTTGATGGACTGCAGCTCTTCCTTGCTGGTTTCCAGCTCTTCGCTGGCCGAACGCAGCTCTTCGTTGATTGCCTGCATTTCTTCGTTGGAGGCCGTGAGTTCCTCGCTGGATACCTGCGACTGCTCGATGGTTTCCTGCAGCTGCAGGCGGGTACGCTGGAGTTCACGCTCCAGGTTATGCAGGACCATGCTGTCGGTCTGGCGGATGACGCCCGGCAGTGGCAGGGAAGGGTCGGGCGCCCGCTGCTCGAACACCACCAGCAGGCAATCGCCGTTGTGCACATCGTCCTTGTAAGGCTGCACGGTGATTTCCACCTGCAACGGCTGCAGGCCATCGCCCAGGTCGACCGGCCGGGAGGTGACCGCTTCGGTGCCTTGGCGCGCCTGGAACAGCGTACTGCGCAGCGCCAGGCGCAGGCTCGGCAGCACCAGGCCGAGCAGATTGCGGCTGGGCTCGCCGCCGCCCAGTTGCAGGAAGCGCCCGACACCTTCGCTCATGTGCAGGATATTGCCGTCCACATCCGCGATCAGGCTGGCCGGCATGCGCATGGCCAGCGCGCGGTGGTGCAGCTCGGCATAGGAGGGCTTGCGCCCGGGCTTGACCTTGGCCAATGGGTCCAATGGCAGGCTGGCGCCAGTGCTGCCAGGCACCTGCCGCTCGGCGCGGCGCCCGGCATTGCTGACGTCACGGGCGCGGAAGATACGGTTACGCTTGTCCACCGGCGCGAACAGTTCACCCACCACGTCGGCTGACTCGGACGAGCCCAGGAACAGATGGCCGCCAGGGCGCAAGGCAAAGTGGAACATCAACAGGATGTCGCGTTGCACTTCGCGGTCGAGGTAGATCAGCAGGTTGCGGCAGACAATGAGGTCAATTTGCGAAAAGGGTGGGTCCGACAGCAGGTTGTGGCGCGCAAACAACACTTTTTCGCGCACTTCCTTGCGCACCCGGTAATGCTGGTCTTCCTTGACGAAGAACTGGCGCAGCCGGCTGGGCGGCACATCGGTCACGATCGCTTCGGAGTACAAGCCGGTACGGGCGATGCCGATGGCACGCTCATCGAGGTCGGTGGCAAACACCTGGACCTTGCGGTTGCGCTGCTCCAGCGCAAGTTGCTCACAGATCAGCATGGCCAGGCTGTAGGCCTCTTCGCCGGTGGAGCAGCCGGCCGACCAGACGCGGATCTCGTCATGGCCGTCGACGGGGTCATGCTCGCTGGCCAGTTGCGGCAGCACGTGCCGCTCCAGGGCCTCGAAGGCTTCGCGGTCGCGGAAGAAGTTGGTCACACCGATCAGCATGTCTGCCAGCAACGCCGTGGACTCGGCGGGGTTCTGCTCGAGGTAGTGCAAGTAGCCGGCGAGGTTGCTTTGCCCGGTCACGTGCAGGCGGCGTTCAATGCGCCGCAGCACGGTGGCGCGCTTGTAGTGCTGGAAATCGTGCCCCGTGTTGCTGCGCAACTGCAGGAGGATCTCCTCCAGCAGCGGCTCGCTGGCCTGGGCGTCGCCTACGCGGGTGCCCAGCGCCGGGGGCAGGGTGTCATCCTCGATTTCCGGCAACCTGACCTGGCGGGCGTTACGCCACAGCTCCAGCAGCTTTTGTGGCATCTCGGCCACGGGCAGCACCAGGTCGACCATGCCGGTTTCGATGGCAGCCCGGGGCATGCTGTCGTACTGGGCATCGTCCGGGGTCTGAACCAGGGTCACGCCGCCTTGCTCCTTGATCCGCGACAGCCCCACGGCACCGTCGGCGCCGGTGCCCGACAACACCACGCAGAATGCATGGTCCTTGTGCACGTCGGCCAGGTCGCGGAAGAACAGGTCAATGGCCACGTGGTCGCCACGGCGGCGATTGGCGGGGGTCACGCGCAGGTAGCCGTCATTGGTCGAGAGGCGATTGGCCGGGGAGATGACATACACATGGTTACGCTCGATCGGCACCGGCTCGGTGACTTGGCGCACGGGCATCTGCGTGGTGGCCTGGATGATCCGGTCGGCTACGCTCTGATGATCCGGCGACAAGTGCAGCACCACCACGAACGCCATGCCGCAGTCGCTTGGCATATGCCGGAACAGCGTGCAGATGGCCTCCAGGCCACCCGCGGAGGCACCGATGCCCACCACCGGAAAGTCCAAGTGGCTTGGGCTGAGTGCAGGGTTTTGCGGCGCGGCGGGTTGCTTGGGCGAGGACTTCATCGACGGAGCCTTGTACAAGAGCCTTACGGGCGGTGCGTGACTGTACAGTCACACCTGAATAGTGGGGCGATTATAGGCCGCTACCCTGCAGTTGTGACTGCTGCATGCGCGATAAAGTGCGACCCGCCTGCAAACGGGGCGCAAATAGTTGGCCTGCACGTGTTTCGGGCCACCGGTCAGTTGCCGTCAAAACGTGTGAGCCAAGCGGGCAATTGCAGGTTCGGAATCTGAACATGGCAACCTTGTGTGTGTGCACTGTATGAACGCACAGGTTGTGCGACCGCCTATTCATCGCAAGGAGAAACCACATGGCACAAGATCAGGAAGGTACCCGCCAGCGCGGCGGAACCAAAGAAACCAACCCGGGCAATTTCGCCAACGACCGTGAGCGGGCATCGCGCGCTGGGCACAAAGGCGGCCAGGCGTCGGGCGGCAACTTCGCCAATGATCGCCAGCGGGCATCGGAAGCCGGACGCAAAGGTGGCCGGAACAGCCACGGCAGCCGCAGCGAGTGAAGGTACTGCGCGAGCGGTAGTGTACCTGTAGGCGTACACCGCTCGGGCGCCGCTCGTGCCTGTCGATCGATATTTTTTGAATCTTCTGCTGCTGCCCCGATCAATCAGGGTGTCATCCATGGAGAAGAGGAGGCCCCTGCGATGCCTGCCCCACAGCTGTTCATCATCGATTACCAACTGCATGGTCAGCCGCGCAGTTTCATCATTCGCCTGGACCGCCTGGACAATGCCGAAGCCTGGCATTGGGCAAGTTGCGATGCGGGCATTGGGATCATCCCCAAATTCGGGCGGGAAAAGATCAGGAAGGTCAGCCGCCCGATGGCTGAACGGTATGGGATTACTGCGGTGAGCTGGCGCCTGTCAGGGAGCAAACCAAATCAGTCGGTAGGCGACCCTGCGGCTATTGTCTAGCGGTAGCGCACGGGCTGCTGCGGTTCCCTCCGCCCGCAGATGGCCTCAGTTCCGAATACCGATTTGCTGAGAAATGAGGGGAGCGGCTCGCAGCCGCTCCCCTCGCATGCTTCTCACAGCTTTCGCGTTACAGCACCTTGTCGAGTGTGATCGGGAACTCCCTAACGCGTTTGCCGGTTGCGTGGTAGATGGCGTTCGCCACTGCGGCAGCCACGCCGACCACGCCGATTTCGCCCACACCCTTGGACCCCAGCTCATTGACGACATCGTCGTGCTCTTCAACGAAG
Organism: Pseudomonas sp. p99-361; assembly: GCF_003935475.1. Lineage (NCBI taxonomy): Bacteria > Pseudomonadati > Pseudomonadota > Gammaproteobacteria > Pseudomonadales > Pseudomonadaceae > Pseudomonas > Pseudomonas sp. p99-361. The sequence continues at coordinate 45,422 of NZ_RHQO01000009.1, forward strand.
AGCACGTCGATATCACCACAGTCCGCGTTCACCGGGATGTGGTACTCCGCAAGGTTGTGATTGACGATGCGACCCAGGCCATGGTCGGTCAAGGCCTCTTCGTGCAGTGCCATGCCGATACCCCATACCACGCCGCCCAGGATCTGGCTGCGGGCCGTTTTCGGGTTGACCACGCGGCCCGCCGCCACGGCGCTGACCACTCGGGTGACCTTGATCATGCCAAGGTCTTCGTCGACCTGAACTTCGACGAACACCGCCGAGTGGGTCGCCGTGGAAAACGGTTGGCGCCTTGCACCAGGCTCAGCGTCGATTTGCACTTCGAACTGCGCGCCGGGGGCACTGGCGACGATATCTGCCAAGGCCACGCGAAAACTACCCGCGTGCAGATAACCATCCGCGAAGACGATGTCCTCCCGCGCTGTGCTCGCCACCTGCGGATGCACCTTGCGGGCATGCTCCAGCACCTTGCTACGCAACACCTGGCAAGCCTGGCGCACGGCCGACCCTACCGACGATACCGTGAACGACCCGCCCTGCAGGGGCGCGGTGGGCAGGGACGAGTCACCGAGCACGAAGGTGACATCCTCCACGCTGACGCCCGCAGCGTCGGCTGCAATCTGGGTCATCACGGTGTAGGTGCCGGTGCCGATATCGGTGGTGGCGCTGCTGACGGTGAGGTGGCCTTGGGCATCCAGGCGCGCTTTCGCGCTGGCCTTCATTTGCATGGCCTCCCAGACGCCGCCCGCCATTCCCCAACCGACCAATTGGTTGCCAGTGCGCATGCTGCGCGGTTGCGGGTTGCGGTGCTGCCAACCGAAACGCTCACTGCCTTGCTGGTAGCACGCCAGCAGTTCTTTGCTGGAGTAGGGCTTGCCCTCGTTGCCGTTGTTGGCGGCAAAATTACGCCGGCGCAGCTCTATCGGGTCGATATCAGCGGCACAGGCAAGCTCATCCATCGCGCACTCAAGCGCGACCACGCCTGAACCGGCCCCAGGGGCACGCATGTCCAGTGGCGTGTACACATCCAGCGAGGCCAGGCGGTAGTTGAGTTCAACGTTGTCGCACTGGTAGAGCATGCCGCTCCATTCCACCAGGTGCTCGGTGAAGTCTTCGAAGCGCGAGGTCTGCCCCAGCCCATCGTGACCGACAGCCAGCAAGCGCCCACCTGCATCTGCCCCCAGGCGCAAACGCTGCTCGGTGCGGGGCCGGTAGCCGAACGTGAACATTTGCTGGCGCGTGAGGGTGACGCGCACAGAGCGCCGAAGATGCAGCGCCGCCATCACTGCCAGGGGCAGCTGGTACTGCGGGCGCAGGCCCGAGCCGAAGGCACCGCCGACGAAGGCTGCGTGCACACGGATCTGGGCCTTGGGCAGGCCGAACACCTTGTGCAGGTAGTCCTGGCAGTTCTGCGTGCCTTGGGTCTTGTCATGAATTTCCAGGCTGCCGTCGGGCTTGTAGTGCACGGTGGAGGCGTGGGGCTCCATCGGGTTGTGGTGCTCGTTGGCAGTCAGGTAGGTGGCATCGACCTGCACGGGTGCCCCAGCGAAACTGCCAGCGAAGTCGCCACGCGGGGCCGGTGTTTCTGCCGGCGCCACATGCGACGCCTTGGTAGCGCCCAGGTCTGTCTCGTGAGGTTCCTCGGCGTATTCGATCCGGATCAATGAGCCTGCATACCGGGCCACCTCCAGGGTGTGCGCCACCACCAGCGCCAGGGGTTGCCCGCTATACAGCACTCGATCGTTGAACAGGGGCCGAAAGGGCGCGCCCTCAGCTGCATCGGCGTCGCTGTAGTCATCGTCATAACTGGAAATATGCGGACGGTGCCCATGGTCGAGCACCGCGACAACGCCGGGTACGCCCAGCGCCTCGGTAGCGTCGATGCGCAGTACACGGCCGCGGGCGATGGTACTGGACACCACGCTGCCATGGAGCAGGCCGTCTTTTGGGTATTCGCCCGCATAGCGTGCCTGGCCGGTGACTTTAGCCACGCCATCCACGCGATCCAGAGGGGTACCGACTACCGATTTGTTGTTGACCATGGTCATGCCCCCCCACCAGCGGCACGGTGCGCCGCGTCAGTCAATGCACGCACGATTGCACGCTGCGCCAGTATTACTTTGAAACCGTTGTGGCTCAGCGGCTGTGCGCCCTGAAGCAGCGCCTGTGCGGCGTTATCGAACAGCGCCTCGGAAGGCACCTGGCCAACCAGCAGGCTTTCCACCGCCGGGTCGCGCCATGGTTTGTGCGCTACACCGCCCAGCGCCAGGCGGGCGTGCTGAATCACATCGCCATCCAAGCGCAAGGCCGCAGCGACCGACACCAGCGCAAACGCGTAGGAGGCTCGGTCTCGAATTTTCAGGTAGCGGTAATGCTGTTCGAACAGCGGTGGCGGCAGCTCTACGGCCGTTACCAGTTCATCGGCTGCCAGCTGGTTATCACGCTCCGGATTGTTCTCCGGCAGGCGATGGAAATCTGCGAACGGGATCTGGCGTTTACCAGCCGGTCCCTCTACGTGCACCACGGCTTCGAGTGCTGCCAGTGCTACGCACATGTCGGACGGATGAGTAGCCACACAGGCCTCACTGGCGCCAAGGATGGCGTGTATGCGGTTGCGGCCGCTACGAGCAGGGCATCCGCTGCCGGGTTCACGTTTGTTGCAGGGGGTGCCGGTATCGTAGAAGTAGTAACAGCGTGTGCGCTGGAGCAAGTTGCCGCCGGTACTGGCCATGTTTCTCAACTGCGGTGAAGCGCCCGCCAGGATAGCCTGTGACAGCAACGGGTATTGTTGCTCGATCATCGGGTGCCAGGCCAGGTCGGCATTGCTGACCAGGGCACCGATCATGACGCCACCGTTGGCAGTGGGGTGCAGCCCATCCAGCGCCAAGCCTGAGATATCAATCAGGCGCTCGGGGCGGACCACGTTTTCCTTCATCAGGTCGACCAGGTTGGTGCCCCCGGCGATGAAGCGCGCGCTGTCGCCAGCCAGGCTCACGGCTTCGCTGACTGACGCAGGCTTGTGGTAGCTGAAGGGCATCATGGCTTCGCCCCCCGTTGTGGTTGATCCGGGTGTGCCATCAGCGGCTGGGCTTCTTCGATCGCGGCGACGATGTTGCCATAGGCGCCACAGCGGCAAAGGTTGCCGCTCATCTGCTCGCGAATGGCCTCACGGCAGTCGGCTCGCCCTTCACGCACAAGGCCGACGGCAGAGCAGATCTGCCCAGGTGTGCAGTACCCGCACTGAAACGCATCGTGGGTGATGAAGGCCCGTTGCATAGGGTGCAGCACGTCGCCGCTGGCCAGCCCCTCGATGGTCACCACGTCTGCGCCGTCGCACATGATGGCCAGGGTCAGGCAAGCATTGACGCGCTTGCCGTCGCGCAGCACCGTGCAGGCGCCGCATTGGCCGTGGTCGCAGCCTTTTTTGGTGCCTACCAGGTCCAGTTGGTCACGCAGCAGGTCGAGCAGGGTGGTCCACGGGTGGACAGCCAGGGTTCGGGGCTGACCATTGAGGGTCAGGCAGATGGGGTGTTCTGCAGCCCCATTGGAAGAGAGCGCGCTCATGGAAGGTCCTCACGGTCAGGGTTCACGCAGTTGGCTGCGTCTTTGTTGTGCGACCCGGGCGGTTGCGAAAACGTTCCACCGGGTTGCCAGGCGTGGAAAGGTGGCTGCGGGCATGGCGGGACGCGTGTAGGCGTTATGGTGGTGAGCCGCGGGACTGAGAGCGAAGCTTGGGCTGCTGGCCGGTAGCCAAGAAGGGATGAGCGGGCGAGGGCACGAACCGTGGCTGACGTAAGCTGAGAGCTGACGGAAAAGCCGGTGATAGAATTGACTGGCATGATTTACTGACACTGTTTCATGCCGTCCCTGAAGCTACACGGCGTCGGGTTGGTCTTGACCGTCATGTTGATCAGATCGAATCGAACCGCAATGTCTTCACTAAAGCACGGTACCGGTACGAGAAAGATGCTCGGCAATTTTACTGCACGGGGTTGGTCGGTGTGCTGCAGGATGTGATTCCGCGTGTCGTTGAGTACCACAAGGAATGTGGCTCAACAGATCCGTTCATTGAGAATTTCGAGATGCATGGTGATGGACTAACCATCATGATTTGAGGGAGTGTTCTAAGGGATGTGCAGTCCTCCCAGGTGGCGAGCATCGCCTGCAGCGGCTCCAAGACCACCGCGGTTTTCTTCCGCACGGATACGCCTTGGCGCGCCTGGGCCTTGCGTGCCTCGCGAAGAAGCCTCTTCACTGCAGGAGCATCACTTGGGTTATCCAATTGTTCATGCGAGAGATGTACTGAGCCGAGCGCAGGTCTTTGTCGGGCGTTCAGGCAGCACAGCGGCTTGCAATTGCCTCCCGGCCGGATGCTCGAACGACAAGTCGCCGCGCACGGTGCAGTCCTCGACAATGCTTCCTGCGTCCAGCACCACAACCCGCTGGCAGAAGTAGTGCACTAGGCTCAGGTCGTGGGTGATCAGCACGAAGGCGGTCCCCTTGTCGCGACGCAGCGCTTGGAGCCGTTGTAACAGTTGCAGTTGCAGCACACGATCCAGATTCGAAAGCGCTTCGTCGAGTACCACCAGCTTTGGCGAGATCGCCAGTGCTCGGGCGATGTTGGCACGTTGCAACTGACCACCGCTGAGCTGTTGCGGCAGGGTCGCGGCATGCTCGGCGCCCAGCCCCATCTGCTCCAGCAGCTCCACTACCCGTGCGTGGCGGGCTGTCTCATTTAAGGTGCTCAGGTGACGCAGGGGCTCGGCGATGCTCCAGCCGATGCTGCGCTGCGGGTTGAATGCGCCCGGCGCGTCCTGGAACACCAACTGCACGGCGCGCTGGAAGGCCCGTGCCTGTTCGCCGCGCAGCTGATTGACCGGCTGTCCCGCGAAGGTCACCAGGCCTTGGCTAGGGGTTTCCAGCCCGAGCAGCAGGCGGGCGAGGGTACTTTTGCCACTGCCGCTACTGCCCAGCAAACCAAGTGATTCGCCCGCATGCAGCTGCAGGTCGATGCCGTCGAGTACTTGGAGCCAGGCGCGTTTGTGCAGCAGCCCGCCGGTGCGGTAGCGATGACTCAGATCGTGGGCGTGCAGCAGGCTCATAGAGGGCTCCCGCAGAGGGCCTGGTGGGCTTCGAGAAGGGTTCGAGCGGTGCCGCTGGCCGGACGCTCGAACAGATCGTGCACGGGCTGGCGTTCGACGATGCGGCCAGCGTCCATAACGGCCACCTGATCGGCGCAGCGGGCGACCACGCCCATGTCGTGGGTGACCAGCAGCACCCCCAGTCCATGCCGTTCGACCAGCGCCATCAGGATATCGAGAAAACGTGCCTGGCTTACGGCGTCAAGGTCGCTGGTGGGCTCGTCGGCCAGCAGGAACGGGGTTTCGGCCATCAGCGCCAGTGCGATCATCATGCGTTGCAGCATGCCGCCGCTGAGCTGAAAGGCGAACGATTGCAAGACCCGAGCATGATCCGTCAGCCCCACGGCCCTTAGGCTGTCGGTCATGCGCTCGCGGGCGGCGGCGCCGGTGGTGCCTTGCAGGCGCAGCGTCTCCAGTCCATGGCTGGCCATGTTGCGTACTGGGTTGAAGGCACTGCGCGGGTTTTGCAGCACCAGGCTGGCCAAGCGGCCTCGTGCCTGGGCGGCGCTTACCGGCTGGCCGTCGAGCAGCATTTGGCCCTGCGTGCGCACAACGCCGGCCGGCAACAGGTCGAGCATGCCCAGGCAACTCAGTGACTTGCCCGAACCACTGGCCCCGACCAGGGCGCAGACTTCGCCGCGACGCAGTTGCAGGTCCACGCCTTGCACCAGCAGGCCGGCCTGGGCCTCGATATGCAAGTCACGGACTTCGAGGGTCGATGGGGTCATCTAGTGGTGCTCCCGGGATGGGTCGAGGCGGTCGCGCAGGGCATCGCCCAGCAGGTTGAAGGCCATCACCGAGAAGAAGATCATCAGCCCCGGCAACAGCAGCAGTTGTGGGTGGGTCCAGATGAACTCCTTGGCGTCGTTGATCATCACGCCCCATTCGGCGGTCGGTGGCGACACCCCCAGGCCCAGGAAGGACAGGCCCGAGACGTGCAGCATCATGTGCCCGATGTCCATGGTCGCCAGCACCAGCAGCGGGCCAGCGATATTGGGCAGCACATGCTGGCGCAGGCGGGTCCAGCGCGAAGCGCCGGCCAGCCGTGCGGCGAGCACGTATTCGCGCCCGCGCTGGGCGATCACCAGGCCGCGCACCATGCGTGCGTACCAGGCCCAATGTGACAGGGCGATGGCGACGACCACATTGGTCAGGCCGGTGCCGAGCAAGGTGACGAAGAAGAACGCCAGCACCAGGGTCGGGAAGGTCATGAACATGTCGCACAGGCGCATCAGCCACAGGTCTATCCGCCCGCCGACGAAACCCGCTACGCCGCCCACGGCCAGCCCGAGGGCCAGGACCAGTGCCAGGGTCAGCATCACGCTGCCCAGCGACAGGCGGGTGCCGACGATCAGGCGCGAGAGCAGGTCGCGGCCCAGGTGGTCGGTGCCCAGCCAATGGCTGGCGTCCGGTGGCATCAGGCGCTGGCTGAGTTCGACCAGGTCGGGATCGTGTGGCGCCAGCCACTGGCCGAGCACGGCCAGTACCACCAGCAGGCCGACCAGCACCGAACCCAGAACCAGGCCAGCATGACCGGCCAATGCCGGTCGACGAATTACCGAGAGCGTGCTCATGCGCTTGCGCCCTCCAGCCGGCTGCGCGGGTCGAGCCAGGCGTAGCACACGTCCACCACGAGGTTGCAGGCCATCAGCAAGCCGGTCAGCAGCAGGGTGAAGCACTGCATCACCGGGAAATCGCGGTTTAGCACCGCCGAGACGGCGAAGCGGCCCACGCCGGGCCAGGCGAAGATGGTCTCGATCACCAGCGCGCCCCCAATCAACTCGCCGACGTGCATGCCGGTGGCGGTGACGAAGGGCAGCCAGGCGTTGCGCAGCACATGGTCGCGCCACACCATACGCTCGGGCAGGCCGCGGGCGCGGGCATAGGTGACATGCCGCTGGCCGCTGGCTTCGAGCAGGCTGGCGCGCAGCAGGCGGGCGTTGATCGACATCGACATCAGTGCAATGGCCAGCACCGGCATGATCAAGTGCCCGGCCGTGCCGCGCCCAAGTGGCGGCAGCCAACCCAGCCACAGCGAGAACAGCGCGATCAGCAAGAATGCCAGCCAGAAGTTGGGCATCGACACGCCAAGGAAGGTCACCGCGCGCACCGCATGGTCGGGCCAGCGGCCCTGCCAGCGTGCCCCTAGCAGCCCCAGCGGAATCGCCAGCAGCAGTGTGCAAGCCAGGGCCAGGCCGCCGAGTTGCAAGGTGGCGGGCAGGTAGTACAGCAGGTCATCGAGCACCGGCCGCCCGGTGAGGTAGGAGATCCCGAAGTCCAGGTGCAGCGCGTTCCACAGCCAGCTCAGGTATTGCGCGTACAGGGGCCGGTCCAGCCCCAGGGTGTGGCGCACTTCGGCGATGGCCGCATCGGTCGGCGGGATGTGCGACAGGCGCAGGTAATCCAGCGCCGGGTCCGTGCTGCCCAGGTGCAACAGCACGAACACCAGCAGCGACACGCCGAACATCACCGGTACCAGCAACACCAGGCGCATCAAGATGTAGCGCAGCATGTCAGGGCTCCTGCCTGGGTGTCATGGCCTCGAACGGCACGTCGAACAGGGTGCTGCCGAACTGCACGTGCGCCACCGAGTCACGCCGCACGCTGATGGCGGTGAGGTGCGAGATCGGCAGGTACACCGCCTGTTCGTGAAGGGTGGTGAGGATGAAACGGTACTGCTCGGCGCGTTCTCGCTCGTCGGTGCTGGCCAGTACCTGGCCGATGCGTTGGTCGAGCTCGTCCTTGATCGCCAGGCCGCGCTGGGCCATGTAGTCGGCGTGCCCGGCATAGCGCATCGAGCTGACGAACGAATGCGGATCGTAAGGAGCGCCCCAGGTATCGGCGAAGATCATGCCGAAATCACCGTCGCGCTGGCGGCGGACCAAGCCGCCTTCATCCACGGCGCGCAGTTCGATGTGGATACCGACCTTGGCCAGCTCGCCTTGCAGCACTTCGGCCAGGCTTTTCTGCAGGGCGCTGGTGCCGAGAAACACCAGTTCGATCGCAAGCGGCTTGCCGCCCTTGCTGCGCACGGACGCGCCGGGGGCGAGTGTCCAGCCTGCTGATTCCAGTACCTGTGTCGCTTGAACGGGGTCGTACGGATAAGGTTTCAGGCCGATGTCCGAGTACGGCATGTTGCTGGCGAACAGCGTGTCAGCCTTGGGTTCCAGGCCGTAGAGGATCTTGTCGATGATTGCGTGCTTGTCCACGGCCTCGTTGATCGCCCGGCGCACCGCCAGGTCGCGGGTGGCTCCAAGGCCGGTATTCATGGCCAGCGTGCGCGTGGCCAAGGGTGCCGACAATGCCGTGGCATAGCCCTGCTCGCGCAGGCGCACAAAGGTGCCAGCGGTGATTTCGCCAGCCGCACCTTGGATCAACTCCACTTCACCAGCCTGTAGCGCCAACGCACGGCTGTTGGGGTCGGGGATGACCTTTACCATGACCTCGCCGTAGACCGGCTTCGGCCCCCAGTACAGCGGATTGCGCACGAAGCGGTCGAACTCGCCCAGACGAGACTCGGCACGTACCCAGGGCCCGGTACCGACGGGCTGCCCAGGCTTGGCAGCGGGCGCGCCGGAGCGCAGCGGGCGAACCTGGGCCAGCTCCATCAGGGTGGGGTAGTAAGGGTGCTTGAGCACCAGGCGCAAGGTCAGCCGATCAGGGGCCTCTACGTGGTCGAGGGTGCTGACCAATTCCATCCAGCGGTGGCGTTGGCGGTTGGCCAGGACCGCATCTAGGTTTGCCTTGGCGGCCGCAGCATCGAACACAGTGCCATCGCTGAAGCGCACCCCGTCGCGCAGGGTGAAGGTGTAGGTCTTGCCGTCCTCGGACACCTTCCAACCGGTGGCCAGCCACGGCTCGACAGTACCGGCGTGGGTGTAGCGCACCAGCGGTTCATACACCATCGCCTGGGCGTACATCTGATTCGGCGAGTAGCCGCGCGGGTCGAGGGGGCCCGCGTTGACGGGCCAGGAGTACACCAGTGTCGGGTTTGGCGCCTGGATGTCGGCGGCTTGAGCGAAGGTGCTCGCCGCGACCCAGAAGATGCCCCACAGGGCGGGCTTTCGTTTGCCAGGCTGCTGCTTCACACTGCGTCCCCCACTTCAACGGAGGCCGTAGGCTAAAGAAGGGTGGGTATGATGTCTATCTAAAATCATCTTACTGGAAGTTACAAAATGCAACGGATCACCATCACGCTGGACGAAGAGCTGCTGGATCTCATCGACCGGCGGGTGGAGGCGCAGGGCTATCAAGGGCGCTCGGAGGCCATTCGCGATCTGCTGCGCAGCGGCCTGCGTGAAGCCGAGGCGTTGCCCGACGAGGCCCCGTGCGTGGCGGTGGTCAGCTATCTGTACGACCACGCCAGCCGCGAATTGCCTAAGCGCCTCAACCAGACCCTGCATGCCCACCATGAACTGACGCGCTCGACATTGCACGTGCACCTGGATGCCGGCCGTTGCCTGGAAGTTTCGGTGCTGCAAGGGCCGAGCGGGGCACTTGACCGCCTGTCCCGACAATTGACGGTGGAGCGTGGAGTCGAGCATGGGCATGTGCATGTCCTTCCCGCGCCACGGCATGGGGAAGATGAGTGAGCCCGTCCCTTGGGTTGCCGCCTGCGCTTGACGTAGCGGCACTTTGATGTTCCCCTGCGCGCCTGTTTCAGGTGCCCCTTGCCGTCGAGCCTGGGGTGAAACGGGAAGCCGGTTCGTCATCGCGTGATGATCAGTCCGGCGCTGCCCCCGCAACGGTATGCGAGCGAAGCATTCGAAAGACCACTGTGCCCTGGCATGGGAAGGTGAATGCTTCATGACCCTCGCGAGCCCGGAGACCGGCCTGAAGCATGTATAGGCAACCCGCGGTGGGCGGGCGCAGGCCGGTTTGCGTAGGCGCACGCCTGCGTTTCCCTGTGCGTTTATCCCTCCGGGCTTCTTCCATTCCTGCTTCAAGTGGAACGACATGTCCCGACTTTCGCTGTTCAGTCCTTTGCCCGCTTCTGTACTGCGTGCCAGCCTGGCGCCCTGCCTGTTGCTGTGCGTTTCGGCCCAGGCCGCCGAAACGGATCAAGCCCTGGCCTTGCCGGCCACCGATGTGACCGGTGTCGCAGTGGTGAACCCTCAGCCAGACCTGCATACGCCGACCACCAGCGGCTCGCGCCTGAATCTCACTGCTTTGGAGACGCCTGCCAGTGTCACCAGCATCAGCTCGGCGCAAATCCTCGAGCGCAACAATGCCAGCGTCCAGGACGCGGTGACCCGCTCCCCCGGTATCACCTTCATCGGCGCACCCGGCAACGGAGGCACGGCCCTGTCGGCGCGGGGCTTTACCGGGCACAGTTCGACCATGCAGTTGTATGACGGCACCCGCCTGTATGTCGGTGCGGGCACGGTCACCTTCCCGGTAGACACCTGGTCGGTCGAGCGTATCGACATCCTGCGTGGCCCGGCGTCGGTGCTGTACGGCGAAGGCGCCACCGGCGCGGTGGTAAACGTGGTGCCAAAAAAGCCGTTCGAGGGTGAGATCCGTAACCATCTTCGCCTGGGTTACGGCTCTGATGATCGTCGCCAGATGGCCCTGGACAGCGGTGGTTCGCTGAGCGATACCCTCAGCTACCGGCTGAATCTGAACAAACTGGCCAGCAACGGCTGGGTCGACCGTGGCGATTCGCAGAGCCTCGCCCTAAGTGGCTCGCTGCGTTGGCAACCGAACGACGACCTGAGCGTCACCCTCAGCCATGACTACGCCGACCAGGACCCTCAGCAGTATTTCGGCACGCCGCTAGTGAACGGGCATTTCCGTGAGTCGCTGCGCGACCACAACTACAACGTCGACAATGCCGAAGTGCACTACAACGACCAGTCCACGCGGTTGGTCACCGATTGGCAGATCAACGACAACCTCAGCGCCAGCAACCAGCTGTACTTCCTCAAGGTCCAGCGCCGCTGGCGCAATGCCGAAAGCTACACCTGGCAACCGGGTGAACAGATCCTGCGCAGCAACTTCATCAGCATCAAGCAGACCGAGGAGCAGATCGGCGACCGCCAGACCTTCACCCTGCAGCACTCGCTGTTTGGCCTGGACAGCCAGACGGTGGTCGGCGCCGATTACAACTCCATCCGTTTCGTGCGTAAGCACGACTTCGGCAACACCCTGAGCGACACCGTGCCGCTGTCCGGTTCCGGGGGTGGCGAGTACATCAGCAACGACCCGTTCCGCAGCCGCGAAGCCAACCAGGCCAGGCAGTTCTCGCTGTTTGCCGAAAACCGCACACAGTTGACCGAACGCCTGTCGCTGATCACAGGCGTGCGCCGCGACCAGGTGCACCTGAACCGCAAGGACTTGCTCGCCGACACCCGCAGTGATCGCAGCCTGTCGGGAGACAACTGGCGGGCGGGGCTTGTGTTCGCCCTGACCGAGGACCTGTCGGTCTACGGCCAGTACGCCACTAGCACCGAGGGCGTGAGCAACCTGCTGACCCTCAACGCCGCCCAGCAGCAATGGGACCTGAGCACGGCCAAGCAGACCGAGGTCGGCCTCAAGCAGATGCTGCCCGAAGGGCGAGGGGAGTGGACGCTGGCGGCCTACCACATCGTCAAGAAGAAGTTGCTGAGCACCGACCCACTGAACCCTACTTTGCAACAGCAGGTAGGCCAGCAGTCATCGGATGGCCTCGAGGCGACCCTGGAACTGCGCCTGCCGTACGACCTGCAACTGTCGGCGAACGCGGCCTGGGTACGGGCCAGGTACGACGAGTTCGCCAGTGCTGGCAACGACTATTCGGGCAACCGGCCGATCAACGTGCCACGGCGCATGGCCAACCTGTGGCTCAGCAAGGACTTCGGCGAGCGCCTCAGCGCAGGCGCCGGGGCCCGTTACGTCGACAGCCGCTATGCGGACAACGCCAACACCGTCAAGGTGCCAGGCTACACCGTGGTCGATGCCAACTTCGACTGGCACGTGCAAGCGGACCTGACCTTGGGCCTGCAGTTGAACAACCTGTTCGATCGCCAGTACGCCACCAGCACCGACAACAATGGCCGGCAGTGGTACCTGGGCGAGCCACGTTCGTTCTTCGTCACGGCGGACTACAGCTTCTGACACTGTTGCACCGGCCAGTCGACCGGTGCCTTGCTGAGGTGGCACGGCATGACAACGCTGAATATCGAAGCCCTGGACTGGACGTTGAAGGCGCCGGGGCGCCAGCCAAGGACGCTGCTGCAAGGCGTGGACCTGCGGGTTGGCGCCGGTGAGTTCGTCGGCCTAATCGGCCCCAATGGCAGCGGCAAAAGCAGTCTGCTGCGCTGTGCCTATCGGGCCAGCGAGCCCAGCGCCGGACGTGTGCGGGTTGGCCAGGATGACATCTGGCAACGCCCGGCGCGCTGGTGCGCGCAACGCATCGCCGTCGTGCTGCAAGAGTTTCCCGAGGCATTCGGCTTGAGCGTCGGCGATGTCGCCAGCCTGGGCCTAGCGCCACACAAAGGCCTGTTCGACGGCGACAGCGCCGCGGACGTGCAGCGGGTCAACCAGGCGCTCGCCCGGGTCGGGCTTGGTGCCCACGCCGATCAGCCTTTCGCCACGCTGTCCGGTGGCGAGAAGCAGCGGGTGTTGCTGGCGCGGGCCCTGGTGCAGGCACCCGGGCTGCTGATCCTCGATGAGCCGACCAACCACCTCGACCCGCGCTATCAGCTGGAGCTGTTGCAGCACCTGCGCGGGCTGGAATTGAGCATCATCGCCAGCTTTCATGACCTGAACCTGGCCGCAGCTTTCTGCGATCGGCTGTATGTCATCGACGAAGGCCGCATCGTCGCCAGCGGCACGCCCAATCAGGTGCTGACCCGAGCCCTGCTCAAGCAGGTGTTCGGCGTCGATGCCCTGGTCGACCCGCACCCGCTGCATGCCTACCCGCGAATTACCTGGATCACCCAACCATGAACCTGCGCTACCTGATCGGGCTGCTGGCAGCCGTGATTGCATTGCCGGCCACGGCCAGTGACTATCCCTTGAGCGTGCGCAGTTGCGCGCGCGATGTGACCTTCGCGCAAGCCCCGCAACGGGTGGTGGTGCACGATGTGAACATGACCGCCATGCTGCTGCACCTGGGCTTGCGCGAGCGAATCGTCGGCTATACCGGTTTTACCTGCAACAAGCACCGCGATCCGTGGATCGACCAGGCGCTCGACGGCGTGCCGCAGTTGGCCAGCCGCTACCCTTCGATTGAGACCTTGCTGGCGGCCGACACGCAGCTGTTCTTCGCCGGCTGGAACTACGGCATGCACGTGGGCGGGCCGGTCACGCCGGTGACGCTCGCGCCGTTTGGCATTGCCGTGTACGAACTGAGCGAATCGTGCTCCTGGGTCATGCCGCAGCCGCGTGCCAGTGTTGAGGATGTTTTGCGAATTCGTTTTTGAAGAGCTCTGCGAATTGCTCCGGACACCGGGTCACGGGTGTACGCCTGGAAATGTTGGGTTCTGCAAGCGCCCAGGCCAATGCCCAGCTCGGGTTGAGCGGATACTTGTCCACAGCCATCTGACCCAGCGCAACGCGCAGTGACATCGGCAGCTCATAACCGTCTGTGGAAGTGGCGGCGGGCTCACTCATGTAGCTTTGAGGTTGAACAGAACCTGTGTCGATATGGGCGAGGAAGCGAGTAGCGTAGCTGCGGAAAGAATTGTTGTCGCCGTAAAGACCAAGCAAGCGCTCGACCTCAGCCTTGATGGCTGGGATCTCTGCCTTGGCCTGAGGGTCAGTCGGTGCATCGACCAGCGCGCGGCGTTCAAGCCCGTAGAAAAACAGGAACACATAACCTGCATCGGCAGGCTGGCGGCGACCGCCTGCCAACCATTGCAGATACGCTCGCCGCGCCTCAGGCGTGATGCTTCGGTAGCTTGGCCAATAGGGCATCTGCCGCTCGGTGAGGTTCATAGGTGAGCGTGCGACTCGAAGCGTAGCATCGATCAAGGACGGTTCAGTTTGGCCGAATTGTGTCGCTCGTTCGGTGATGTAGAGCATTCCGCCTGGGATGGCCAGCCCAGCCACGTTGATGGACTCACCTTCAGCAAGCCAACGAACCCCCGTGGGCTTAGCACTTGGCTTTGGGATGGCGTAGCTCTGACTATCGCTGGACGAGCCGATTTGGACGGTATGGAAATCTCGCTCGCGGGTATTCGTGCTGAACTGGACGGTTACTGTGGGGGAGGTTGCTTGTCGAGAAGACGCAGCGTTCTCCGCGGCAATATCGTCTTCAGGAACGTAGGGCTTTGCCTGGGTGGTGCGCCTGACCACCCATACCAACACGCCTATGCCCAGGATCACCCCAAGGGCGATCCATACCTGTTTTGGAATCTGTGCCAAGAGGGCAACGACGAACAACAAGGCGTACAGAGCGATCGACCCGCCGCCGCCCCCTTTGAGCTTCCGTGGCATATGAGTGTTCCGTACAGTTGGTAATAGCCAAGTGACATTCTTGCGGATTTTTCGAGGGCGGCCAAGCTGAACAGACGAAGGGATTGCTCGAAAAATTCTGGTCTGGGTCGCCAGTAGAGTTGGTCTACGAGACTCAGGCAGAGCATTCTGCTATCGCGGCTTAGGAAACTACGACGCTGGTCTTCTTACGACACCAACTCTACGGGCATCTTAGGCAAATGAGTTTCTCTGTGCTTCAACGTAGGGGTGGTCAACCGCGATCTTCTTCCCGAGGTGCATAGGGCCCGGCAACCGGATGTACCAGTCCCAAAGCGGCGCATGACGGCATAGAAGACCGATGCCTTCCGCCACAACGGCTTCACTCTGGAAAGCGCCGGGCTGGAGGACAACCAGTTCAGTCACGCCTAGATGATGCCACGGCTTATCCAGCCCTTCATCTGCACTGTATCGATTGGCATTGCGATGAGAGGGTTCTTTGTTGTAATGCCTGGATGGCGAAACAAAGTAGTGAACGCGGTGGTCGTCCTCTGCGCTGTAGAGCCCGATGTGATTGCCGATATGCGCCGGAGTAGCTGGCGATTTCGAATGGTTGCCGGTCACCAGCGCGCTGTTCTCATCGCAACGTACCCTGACGACGGCCGCATCAGTTGGTATCGGAGGAAGATCCCCGGCAGGAGCGTCCTGCAGCGCTTTGTAGATTCGAGCTAGCCCCTTGTCGAGGCATACAATCAACGGTTGCTCCAGAGCACGTCTTGGCGCAAGGAAAGCTTGATCGACCAGGCGCATGACCTCCTGCTCGCTGAAAAGCTTCCTGGTGCTATGGATGAGGGCAGCGGCATCGCCATACGGATACCAACGGCCAACCGAGCCATCCCCATTGCTTCCCCAGAAAACCTCCGCTCTCTGACTGCGGGTTTCAATGCGTGTGATGACCGGCAGATGAACATACCCGCCTTCCTCTGATATGCGTTCCAGATACACAGACAGGATCATGGTATTCGGGGCCAACCGCGGTGCTTCCGGAAGCGGCATTGGAATAAGCCCATGCAGCCGAATGCACTCGATCAATGCGTTCAGCGCCGGATGATCTGCATCGAGCTTCCCCCGACGCACTCGTCTGACGGGAGGATGGAAGATGAACTGGGTTCGAACGCCGTGGCGAGCGAACAGATCACGCAATTTGTGCTTGGAATCGCTCAACTTGTTCCTCGCCAGTTCTGGCGTGGTTTCGACGATGACCACTTGCGCCGAAGTACGCTGTATTTCAGGAAGCACCTCTGATTTGAACCACGCTTCCATATTGGCATCGCTCTGACAAGGCTGGAGTAGGTACGTTGCGGTCTCCGGCACCGAGAGGCGTTTGAGTTCAAAAGATGGGGCTTCAAGCCGCTTGAACAGCTTGGCCTGAGTCGCAAGATCCTGAGTGGCCACATGAAGACGCATGACAAGGTCAGCAGAAGCGGCAAGCACCATGACCGGTAGGGCTGGCAAAGTCGATTCACCGACTGACCGTTTTTGCCGGAAACCGGAAATCACCCTTTGCGCCAGCATCGGCTCGGTACCAGGTACGCATTCGGTGAGATGAAAACTGGCTTCATCAAAGAACAGTGGGCCGGCGCCAGCCCCAATCGCGGCGTTAGACGGAGTAGTCGCAAAAATGGGACGGATGCAGCTATCTGGGGGAATGTCTCCCTCAACGATGGCGGGCAGCGGATCATACCCAAGGTAACCTAGGATGCGGCTGGTGGGGTGCACGTAATGGGTCACCCACTTTCCATCAACGGCTGGGGGCGTTTTGACTCTACAGCAGACGATCCCGTTATTCGAATTCACCCAGGCATGTAGCTTCTTCCCCACCCAATTAGGCATCACTCGGTTGATATGCACCCTCAGGTCGAGGTAGGGCTTTTGATGTCCGGGGAGCAGGGACAGCTTCAGGTCGAGCACATGGTGGGCGATCTCTCCCTGCTCGGCCGCCAATATGGGAGTATCCCATGTCAGAAGCGTCATCCCGTCTCTGTTGTGTCGATAGTCCGCTGTCTCAAACAGTTTCACCGGTGCGCCTGGCTGGGTCTTCATGAGCTTGGCAGCCATGCGCTGCCCCACGAGCCATGGTACGACAGCGTAGGCACCGCCCTTGGTAGCACTTGGCGTGAATAACGTCTCGGCCTCCAGCGGAATCAGCTCTTTGACCACTAGGCGTTTGGCGATACCAGGAAGGCTATGGCTGTAGGACTTCAGCACTTCCTCCCCCCAAATCTCCAGTGCTTCGTTGAGTATGGAGAGGGGGATCTCATTGAGCATGAGCAACGCTGCAGCATCAGCCCGGGGCGACGGCCTGGCGTTGGCCTTCACCGGCCCCCTGGAAATCACGGCAAGCAGTTCTTGCAAGCCTCGAGTCGGAAGATTCCTCTCCTTAAATGGGGCTACCGCTTCGATCGCTCGCCAGGCGTCATAGAACTCTGGATCAACCACGGACTGGTAGACATGCCCCAACTGAGCAGGGTCGAACCGGAACAGATTAGTGCGAAGGTGCTTTGTGCTCATTGACGCATGCTCCCCTTATCGAATGTATTGCTCCATTGCACCGGCCATGCCGGCATGCTCCCGGCAGAAGTCATCCCATTCCCCATCTTTCTTCATATGCTGGATGCTAGCCCTCAGCAAATCAGCCCAGGACGTTTTGCCATCGACAAACGCTGCATCACCAAAATAGCAAGTGATGGGCGTTTCACCACGGCGCCCCCTACCTGCCAGCTGCGCCAGGTCGACCAAGATGTTCATGATCGTGAAGTGGCGGATGTTCTCCGGCTGGCTGGAAAAATTGGGCAAGGCGTACCGAATCGCATTGAGATTACGGTAAGCCAGTGACCTGGACGCAGCCATCGCCTCGCCGGGTGTTCTGTAGACGCCGAGGCTTTTACTGTTGTCATACGTAACATGCCCCAAGGTGTCAGCTGGATTGTCGGAGGGCGGAAGCGGTCGAACACACACAATGATGGCGCCGATAGCGGAGCGACCGTTGGGGTGGACAATGTTATGGCCACGCGCTATCGTTGACAGCGAACTCACTAGGAAGCGCTTCGCCTGATGCTCTCCGGTCAACAGCCCAGGCAGGTCATGATGGAACATGGCGCAATCTGCCGGCATTTCCGTTGGGCGGGCGGCAGCACTTTTGCCTCGAACCCATAGCACCTGTTCACCCAGACACCCCAAATCCTCTGATGGCGCTAGTTTGCTAAATGCATGACGCAGCGCTATCGCAAGCACCTCGGCATCTGAATCGCTGTTGGTTATCAGGACGAAACGGCCCCGGGTAGGATCCGCCTTCAATTGGGCCTGCAGCATTGGCGGCAAACACAAGGCAAGTTCTTCGGCCAGTTCTCTCACCTTGCGCTTTCGTGCCCTGGGTAGGCTTCCAGAAATCTGAGCTGTCGTTGCCAGGTTGCAGAAAGAAATCTGTCCCGAGGCATCCGGAACATCAATGAGGTCGTTCGCAGGCAGGTCATAACGGCTCGCACCTGGAAAGTGCGCGGTGGCCGAAAGCCCAATGAAAACGCGCTGTGCGTTTGAAAAAGCCAGGGAGGTGAGGTTGGGTAGAAACTGCAAAGTGGCGTGCGGGTCGCCCTTCAGCGTTTCCACATGCAGGGTCGCAGGGCCATGATCCCCAACCTGGTATTTGAATCCGCAGATGGGATGCTGGAGTGGCCCGTTACGAACAAGTGTTACTGTGGGAGTTCCCTCCAAAGCATTCTCCACCTCACGGGCGTCAGGGATGTCAGCCCAAATCAAATCCCGCATGTAGCGGTGGAGTATGGCTATCTGCTCCTGGATAAGGCCCAAAGCTCCGCGCAGGATCAGCGCCGCCTTCATATCTCCTGATTTGGTTCCCGCTTTCCGAATGTGTCCTGCATCAGAAAGCCGTTTGAGGATATTGGTCAGTTGGCGGATTATATCTGCTGGCGCTCGGGCTTCCTTGATGCCCCAATAGGTCAAATTGTCGTGCAGGTCATGCAGCTCTTTCGGCACTGACCGATCATTCAGGTGGTACAAGGCTTCAAGCATGTCATGGTCGACCTGGAGCGTATGCTGCAACATCTTGTCCTCGGACTGAGGCCATCGCATGCCATGGCTAGGCCATCGAAAATGCTTTTCATCGCACAGGTCGAGTATTTCATCCGGTGTTTGCGCAGTGAAAGTCAGCGCCCACTTCAAGACGTTGAACTTGCTCTGCTTCATGCCCTGGATTCCGGGACGGCTGTCGACCTCCGTCCGCAGGCGAGCAAGCGCCGTGTCGTGTCGTTTTCCTCCCAGTTCCAGGGTTGTGGTGCAATTCTTGATCGTACGGCTGAGCAGCCCATCAATCTCATCCACTAGGAAAATCGATTTAGTGCGAAGCAAAAGCTCCAAGTAGCTGCGCCTTGAACCAAAACGGTCGCTGTCCTCAAGCGGGATACTGGTCGAGGCCGCGAGCAGGGCGTCGTGATTCACCACCACGATGTCAGCTTTCAGCGCGCCGGCAAGCATCGAGGTCTTCCCACATTTGAAGAGGAATGGGCAGTGCGCGATTTTTGAAATGCGCTTATTGCCCTGGCCTATCGATTCCACTAATCGAAGTCCAAAACACGGCTCCCTAGAGGAGGGGATCGGTACTCCATCACTGGCATGCCCCTGTAGCAGGCAAATATGCTCATACGGTGGAGATTGGCCACCTGCATCGAATTGCCGCGCGGCAATCTCAGCCAGGCGACGTTCGCCGTGCAGAGGAGCCACTGTCAGGTGTGGGGCGATGATACTGAGCGAGTCTCTCAACTCGGCGGTCAATCCCTCCACTTCCAGCAGCCCGGGCACCACGAGCACGACGGATTCACCTCGGCAAGCAGCATCGATGGCCATCATGACCACCAACACGGTTTTGCCCGAGCCGGTAGGTGCATTAACCCGATAAAAAATTCCCGCTGCTGCCTCCACGCTGCGCTCGCGCCGCAAGATGTTCTGCAAGCTTTTCAGATGGCTCCCATGTAAGAGAGGCGAAGCGTCCAGTTGCTCAGCGATAGCCTTGAGCGCCGCGTAACTCCAGTGAGCCTCATGAGCTTCCGGCCGGACGGGAATCGGCAGTGTTTGATCAGGCGGGGGTAACGCTGGAAGATCACTTTCATCAAACGAATAGTATTGGTAGCGCTCGCCAAATTTAGCTCGCACGTCAAAACCCCTGTCGACAGGAATTTGCTTGCGAGTAGGGGGCTGGTGCCGGCGAACAATTTGTAGGTAATCCTGGATCAGATCCCCCGCGTCCAAGACTTGAGCCAGCCGGTAGCGATGGTCAAATGTGAGCCTGACCAAGTCTGGATCGTCGACAAGAATGAAGTAGCTGTGAGGCTGCAGCATCACACTCTGGGCGGTGTACAGAAAGACCCGTGGCTCCGTAATTTCCGGATGTATAAAGCGCAGCGCAACGGCCAAGGACGCCTGCTCCTCCCTCGTTAGAGCATGAAGTCCTCCCCAATGAGCCAATTGGCCAGAAGCCAGCGCCGCAGCATCTCCAATGGTGGGAGTATTGCCCACATCTCGGCAAGCGATGGCCAAAAAGAGAATGCAGCCGGCCTCGACACGATCACGCTCGGCGCTTGAGTTCATTGAGGCAACTGCTGTAGGTATGAATGTATGGCCCCAAACGCTCTCTCAGTGCAGGCAGAGATCGAACCTGGTAGTCGGGAATCACAATCCAGCGATTTGGCCCACGGCTGGCAGGCTGCAGGTGTGCTTCAAGGGCTTCGGGGTAGCGCCACACCTTGGCGTCCAAATCCAGGGGCATACCACCTACGTCGATGCGCACGTCCGCCTCATCGACATCCGGCCACAGCGTTGGAAGAAAGCCCATCACGCGCAGGCCTTTAGCGAGCTGAATCTCCAGCAATCCGGGTAGCAAAGTGAACTTCCAGTAGGCATCTTGCAGTACCAAGGTCTCATCGTTGACCACCTGGCCCTTCAGGCTATTGCCATCCAACCGGTTGATGACCTGGCGGCGATGCAGGTCGAAGATGCTTCCAGCGTGCTCGCACCACTGCGAGGGGCACGCTATGTGGGACTGAGTGATCGTCATTGGCCAGTGGCACGAAGGGCACAGGTACATCTTGCCGGCAAGCACCTCATGGCGTTCCGGTGGCCTGTAGAGGTCTTCCACGGAAAGGTCGAGAGGCTGAAACAACACGCGAAGCGGGTGGCGGGTTGTCTTGCCATTCAATACCAGGAACTCCCGGAAGCTTCGGTACAGCTCATCACCCTCAGGGATTGCCTTGCAAATGTCCCTCACGCGACGAATCAGATGCTGGGTCTGCTCGTACTGCTCCCGGGTATTAAACTCCAACAACAGCTCTGTGCAGGTTCGGGTGGGGGTATTAGAGGGTGCTAGAAGCACGCCAGTGAGCTTCCCGCGGATCTCATCCGGCAGCCATGCCTCTAGAGGGCGACGGAAATTGACTTCCAGCTCTTGTGCCGTCATCACAATATGGTCTGGGTGCAATCGGTGGAGGTGGGCGCTGGCCTGCCTGAGCAGCTCAAATCCCTCAACACGATTGCGCGCGCACTTTGACGCTGCATCGGCAAGCCTCCACAGGAGATTTCTCCGGTATGCTTCTCTGTCCAAGGGATGGTGCTCCTGTAATCCCAAGAGTCGCTAGCCCCCCGCTAATCGCCTTGCAGAGGCCTTTGTACCCGCGACGATTGAGGCCTGTCGTTCAATACTGGCTCATTCATTCGTTTTTGCCAGTATTGACTGACCATGCGGCGTGATAACAGTAGCCCGCCAGATCGCCCCTGCTGAGTCAGTGCTCCAGGATTTCACTCATGACTCATGAGCAGGGCTTCCTCCAGCGCAACGGCTAGCGCTTCAGCGCCGCACATCAGCATAATGACTCCCGCATCTGCAGAGCGAGCATGCTGCAGTGGAGCTGGCCATTATCCGATCGTTCAATGGCTACAGCTTTATCGGCCTGAGATAATCCCAAAGCAGATACCAATTCGTTTTCCTCGCAGGGGAGGGTGTCGTCGACAGCCGATAGTCCCATTTCGACGCGAGGATGCTTGGTGGCCTTAGCGTTTATTTTTCCATATGGCACGGCATGGGTAGATATGGATATTGGCTTCGTAGATTTAGACATCCTAGTCACAAAAATTCGAAATCCCGCTTCCAAGCGTTACTTTCTCGATGCTATCAAAGCCTACAAAGCCGGAGCCCTAAGGGGATCACTCACTTCACTTTGGGTTGCATTAGCCTACGATTTGATCGCCAAGTATCGTGAGATCAGCGCTCAAGGAGATGCAGCTGCTGCTCAATTCATCAAGCAATGGGACGCTGCCACTGCAGCTGACAATATTCCTAAATTATTGACGCTGGAAGGTGAAATTCTTGACCATGCGACGGACACGACGCAGGTTCTTGACCCTATTGCCAAGCGTCATTTACACCGTCTGCGACTAGATAGACACCTGTGCGCACATCCTGCTTTCTCAGCCGAAGCTGAGCTTTTTGAACCATCACCAGAGCTGGTGAGGCTTCACCTTGTCAATGTCATCGATTGCGTACTGTCGCGTGAGCCGCGCCAAGGAAAAGCGATCTATGACATTTACAGCCTGGATGTCCAGTCAGCTGGGTTTCCGACATACCCTGACCAGATCCATGAATATGTGGATCAGCGGTATTTGAAGCGCATCAAGACACAGAATTTGCAAAATTTTGGCACAGTTTTGGGCAAATCATTATTGAAAGGGACTCCCCCTGAGTGGGAGACGCACCAGCAAAAAATTGCCCATACCTTAATGGCTCTGCGCAATAGGGCTCCTGACGCTTGGCCTGATATTTGTACAGCAATCCTGAGGCTCATTGACAACGCTGAGCCTGCATCACGACCTCGTGCAATCTCCCTGCTGGCGGTGTTCCCTGCGTTCTGGTCACAACTGGAGCCTGCAACCCAAACCGCGCTCGTTGAAACTGCCGCGAACTTTGATCCTACGAACGCGCCTGATTATCGGACTCTCGCTGGCGTTTCAGTACCTGCCTTGCGAGAAGGCTTGCTGAACGTTATCCAAGACATGAGTGACGCTCATCTTGAGCAGGTGATCAGCGTATCGCCGATTCCAGAACTGTGGGATCGGGCTGTCTCGAGCTACGGCGAATCAGGAAGTTTCAGGGGGTCAGAGATCCGCTTCCGCAGTCTGCTTGCACCATTCTCCGGAAGGCTCACCAGCCCACAGCTTGACCTTCTCCTGGCTACGCTCATGAGCAACAGCCAATGCTGGAATGCTGCCGCCACTGAGGGCCTTCTGCTGGGGCTGCTTCGGGACGCTGAACCACATGACTTACCAAGTAATCAAGCTAAGGACAGTTTTTTCCAGGAAGCTGTCCGGAAGAGCGCTTACTCCCAATTTACGAATGTTTTCAGCTTTTTCATCAGCCACGGCTGGATTCGGCCGCAACCAGAGGTCGATGACGACCCTGAGTAGCCGTTAGTAAGCAGATTGAGTGTCCCGCCATCCTGGCGCGCGTAGAGAGATAACCGTTCATCGGCAAAACCTATATGTTAGGTTAAGCATATATTGAAAGCACTACATATTGGGCTAGGTTGTGTTTGAGAGCCTACATATGGTGTTTTGCCATGAATGAAGCCCATATCGAGAAAGCAGCGACCGATCTGCTCATGCAGATTTACCGTGATCGCCGGTTCCTGTGGCAGATCAAGATATTCCGTCGATGATGATGCTCAGCCCCGGATCGCTGCCATGGTCTGCGGCTACGACTACCATGAGCATCTAGGTGTGACCTGGGTCGTAAAGCGTACGGCCGTATTGAGCCAATCCAATGCCAAGGTTGCCCAGCGCCATACCCAGGATCTGATTGTCCTCCAAGGCGTTGCGCCATTCCCCAAGCGCCTCGATCCATCGCCCACACGCCTTGAGCGTATTGCCTAGGTTGCAGTAGATTCGGGAGCGAAGCATTGGTGCCAGCTCTTTAAAGCCTGAGTGATGTAATGAGGCGCGCAGGAAATAAAGCTGTTTGAGCAGAGCAGGGTGGTCAAGGGTATCGTCCTTCCATGACTGCACCACCAGCTTCCTGAGCGCGGCCCATGCATTGGAACATGAGTAGTAAACGAGGCATCCGTTCTCCGGTTCGACGCGCGAAGCCACAACCTCCGCTAGCTCTGTCGCATGCCGCAGACGCCTTCATCGCCGCCATCCACTGCAGCATCGATCAATGAGTCATAAAGGCGCCGAAGACGAGGAGCGTCGCCTGGGCTGCAGAGCTGTTCATTCAATGCCTTCAGAAGGTGAGAGCGGTCGTCGGCGTGGGGTTCATAACCCTGCTCAGAAAAACGGCTGGCGAAATCGTCCATAGGCAATCACTGCGATGAGGAGCTGATGATCTTAGCTGCCTTAGCCGACCGTCTAAGTCAAAACCCTGTCGCTCTCTCATGGCCGGCTACGAGGCACTCAACAGTTTTTCAAGCTGCGCATGCTCCCAAGTGCTCAATAACTCTACAGGGTCAGTGCTGTACGACTGCGACGAATTGAAAACGTACGCGCGGCCATCAGGGCTGTAGCAGCTGTCGCAGTAATCGAGGGCGTCGCAATCGTTGTAGAACGTGAGCACCCAGCCATCGGCCTCGACAGTCATCAAGCCACAGTAGATTTCAGCCCACGACTGCTGGCCAATGCGGCGCATCGTGCGAACCCCTAGGGCAACGTCTCGCAGGATTTGATAGGCCTCGCGAGCTGTTAGTGGTTTTGCTGCCAAACGGGAATACCTGTGCACATTGGGGCTTTCGGCCTGTTCGCGCCCGGCCTGGGCCGACAGCATGGTAAATGAAACTTGGCGTCTTGGGCGGGTTACGCGGCCATCAATTAGGGCTGAACTGATACCCGCGACGGCTACACGACCAGGCGGGTATGCCGAATGACCAAGCCCCCGGTAGGAACCGGTCGAATCGTCTAGCCCCAGTGGATTTTTCATGGCATATAGCTAGCACATCCAGGGAGGGATGGTGTCGGCCAGGTTGACGCTCAGCAACCCTCTCCCTGCCACTGAATCAGGTGAGGGCAGCGCTGTGCATCTTTCGGCTTTGAAAATCGAAAACTTCCGCCAGTTCGGCCAAGGCGGTCATGCGTTGAACATCCAGTTCAACGAAGGGGTGACTGCCCTCGTAGGTGAAAACGATGCGGGCAAAACCGCAGTCATCGATGCGATTCGCTACGTACTGCAGACACGTGATGCTGAGTATCTGAGGCTTCAGATCGAGGACTTTCACATCGCCAGCGATGGCACCCAGGCGGAAGCCATCACTCTCAGGTGTACGCTGGAAGGACTGAGCTCCGCGGAACTCGGCGCTTTCGCTGAGTACGTGACCTACAAGGATGGTGTTGGGAGGCTCTACGTTCACTGGTCGGCTCGCCGCATCGTTGCCTCTGCCTCGACTCGTAAATGGGTCGACATCTCGATTCGTTCGGGTGAAAACGGAGAAGGCCCGTCCTTGGACGTGGGTGTACGGCAACTACTGGCCACCGCGTACCTAAAACCGCTGCGCGACGCAGAACGAGAGATGTCGCCGGGCAGAAACTCCCGCCTGTCTCAAGTACTCAGTAGTTTCCCGAATATTGACGCCGGCAGCGCCTTTGATCCTGCGGCGCTTCCAGCTGACCTTGCTGACGCTGAGGCCCTCAGTATTGCAGGTATGGGCGACTATCTTCGCCATCTGGTGAACAGCCACGGCGCCATCGTCTCCGCGCAGAAGGAAATCAACGACACCTACCTGCGTCCGCTCTCCCTTGCTGGCCAGCCACTGACAAGTCGCATTGGTTTCGGGGAGGCGGGAACGGATCCCGCCAAACTCAAACAGATCCTGGAGCGTTTGGAGCTGGGGCTGTTGGATCACGCCACAGGTCAAGCCCGCGGCGTTTATGGGCTGGGCTCGAACAACGTGCTGTTCATGGCCTGTGAGCTACTGCTGCTCGGTAAGGAGCCCGACGGACTTCCGTTGCTCCTCATCGAAGAGCCAGAAGCGCACCTACATCCTCAGCGCCAGCTCCAGTTGATGGAGTTTCTTGAGGCTGCGGCTCAGCCAGCTACAGGCTTGAGGCAGGTTCAAGTCATATTGACCACGCACAGCCCCAACCTGAGTTCGAAAATTCCGTTGCAGAACCTGGTTCTGATGCAGCGGCAGCAGGCGTTCTCCCTTGCAGAAGAGCAAACCTGCCTTGCTCCTGACGACTATCGCTTCCTCAGCCGCTTCCTAGACGCGACCAAAGCGGGTCTGTTCTTCGCCAAGGGATTGCTGGTCGTAGAAGGCGATGCCGAAGCCATTCTGTTGCCGTCGCTCGCTCGGCGACTTGGCAAAGATCTCACCAAGCATGGCGTATCGATCATCAACGTGGGCGGTGTTGGTTTGCGGCGCTACTCGAAAATCCTGCAGCGAAAAGACACCTCCAAGGGCGAGATATCCGTGCCTACAGCCTGCATTACGGACATGGACGTGATGCCGGACTGTGCCCCCGAGATTTTGAGTCTAAAGGGAGTAAAAGGGGCTGCATGGCCAGACAAAGCCGATCGACGCTGGCGCGCGATGAAAGACTTCGGTGCCACACCGCTTGACCTTGAAAAAGGACTCAAGGATCACCGCGACAAGCGAGCAGAAAGTGACGGGCAATGTGTGCGCACATTCGTTGCGGATCACTGGACGCTTGAGTACGACCTGGCGTTCAAGGGGCTTTCGAAGGAAGTCCACCATGCCGCATACCTGGCCATCAATGAGGAAAAGATCGACGAAGGCAAGGAGACCAAGGTCACGCTGCTGAAGAAGGCGCGAACAGCTTTCGACAAGATCCAGACGACCTATGCCACCGAGGATGCAAGGTGTTCCGCGATCTACAAACTGTTCAAAAGAGCTTCTAAAGCGATCGCAGCCCAGCACCTGATCGATTTGATCGACCAGCGGTTTGAAAACAAAACCCTGGACGCCACGACGCTGCGTGGGCTGCTGCCCACTTATGTTGTCCACGCGATCGAGTACGCAACCGGAGGTGCCGCACTGACCACAACCTCCAGCCCGGCTCACACTCTCGTGGTGTCGGCAGCACCGGCAGGCTCAGCTGATCCGCTGGAAGAGGTCGCCGAATGACGCTTAGCCAACTGGTTGCCCCCATCACTGATGCCGATGTGGATTGGGTCATCAAGCTCATGGGGCTGGAAACGCTGGACGAGCCTCGTCGTGATTTCTTGAAATCCATGGATACCATCGATGTAGCGGCTTGCCCGGGGAGCGGCAAAACGACCCTGGTCGTGGCGAAATTGGCCATCCTGGCTCGCCATTGGAAGAGCCGTATGCAGGGTATCTGCGTGCTTTCACACACCAACGCGGCCAGGGAAGAGATCGAGAAACGCCTCGGCGGTACGGAAGTAGGTCAACGGCTGCTGCGCTTCCCTCACTATATCGACACCATCCATGGTTTCGCCGGACGATTCTTGGCTTCACCATGGCTGCGCTCGAAAGGGATTGCACTGCAGGCCATTGACGATGACCTCACGCATAAGGCACGCCGAAGAAAGCTGACGGATAGCGAGCATTTTGGTGCTAAGACGGCCTTTGAGATGAAGCACAAAAGCCTCCACAGCTTGCGAGTCCGGTCTGCTGATTTCGATCATCCACTGGGGGATGAAGAAATCGGTTTTGCGCCACACACCGCCACCTACAAAAGTGTGGTGAAATCGCTGAGCGGCGCTGCCAAGGCAGGTTATTTCTGCTTCGATGAAGTGTTCGTGCTGGGCCACGCCTTACTCGACCAAGAGCCAGCTGTGGGCGGCGCATTGCGTCTGCGCTTCCCGTGCGTGTTGATCGATGAGATGCAGGACACCCAACCTGACCAGGCGGGCATACTGCAACGGGTTTTCCCCCACGATGACCCAGATGTTCGCGTCATCCGCGTTGGCGACCCAAACCAGGAAATCTTCGAGAAGAAGACACCACAGTCGGATCCGTTCCCTGACCCAAAGCGTCAGTTGGAGATCGCCAGCAGCTTCCGCTTTGATCAGGCCATTGCGTCGATTGCCAACCCGTTTGCCTATGTCCCGATCACAGATGGCTTGAAAGGGCTGCGGGCTGAAGGCGAACCCAGCACCATCCCGAACACGATCATCGTCTTTCCGGACAAGGATGCAACCGGAGTGCTGGACGAATTCGGCAAGCTGGTGCTGAAACATCTACCGGAAGATATCCGCGAGAAGGGTGTGTTCGCCGTCGGCGCCGTGCATCGGCTTGAGAACTTCAAGCCCAACCAGTACCCGAAAGCCTTGGAGCATTATTGGCCATCCTATCGGTCTGACACGACCAAGACGTCGTTCAAGCCCCGCACGTTTGCCGAGGGCGCACATATCGCGCGCCGCTATGCGATGAAGGAGCCCACGGCCAATTCAGCCGTTGAGCTTCTGGCCTCGTGTCTGATCAACCTCGGTGAGTTGGCTTTCCCTCGTAGCCTAGTTCAGATACGAGGTCGGCACCAAGCCGCTGTACATGAGAAATTCACGACCAAGCCCGAAGCCTTCGCTCGGTACCGCGAGTGTCTCCAGCAGATGCTGTTTGTGCCGTCCGAAATCACTCAGCAGGACTGGGTCAAGGTCATCGCACCGAAACTCATGGCGCTGGCTGCCGCGCTCTATGATTCTGAGGGTGTGGCAGCTGAAATCCTGGGCCGCCAATACCTTGCTTATGAGCCGGCTCCGGTTGCCACCGAAGCCGGAGAAACAGGGGGATCCCTTGTAAACACCTACCGTTTCCAGGATGTCTCCGCCGGCGTCGATATCCGGATGTCATCCATTCACTCGGAAAAGGGCAAGACACACGCAGCGACGATAATCTTGGAGACCTTTAGGGGCAGCCACTTCATCCAGAAACTCATGCCATATCTAGAGGGCAAAAAAGCAGCTGCCAAGAGGCCTCAGGAAACAGCGAAGAAGGACATGATGCTGATGTACGTGGGGATGACCCGTCCGTCGCACATGCTGTGCTTGGCCATACGCCAGAGTTCATTGGGGGAGGGTGCTGCAGGGGAAAAGCGAAGGGTGGCGCTTGAAAAAGCTGGCTGGTCGATTCTGGAGCTTGCAGCGTCAGCGCCTGCCCCTTAGTCGTCCACCGCCACTATGCAGACAGCAAAACCAAATTCTTCGCCATGAATGAACAACAGCAAGGATGCCGCAACAATGAAACCTGAGATGTCTGAGTTTTCCTACGGCTTCGCTTTCACCAACGAGCTGATCACAGCGCCTGGCGCTCATGTTGTGGCTGCCCCCGAGTTTCCTTCACTGCAGAAGGAGGGAAAACCGGGTGGTGGCTACGACGTCAAGATTCCTTTCGGATCGCCACTGTTTCTGCAGTTCAAGCTGAGCCATCGCTTGGAGCGCACGAACTGCAAGGAATACAACCTGATGGGGGGCGCCTACTACCGTTGGCACCTCCATGCGTTAAGGCATTCCGCGCAGCATGATTTGTTACTGGAACTGGAAAGCACGGGCAACGAAGTCTATTACGTGGCCCCTGCGTTCCATCTAAGCGCCGAGCTCAACACGCATTACCTGTCGAAGCAGATCGTCGACAACTCGTTAGGGTTCCGCCCCAATGATATAGGCGTGCTGCCTGATGATGATGAGCACTACGTCGTGTTCAATAGCCACCCTGTGGCCTACCGATGTTCGGATGACCCATCGCAAGTCAAAACCCACATGATGAGTGATCTTCTAGGTACCTCCCGGGATCAACGAGCCACCCGGGATCTGGATGAGGGCGGGATTCGCCAACTTGGTCAGTTGATCGTCGATGCGCTTCGTAAAAGCAGAAGCCGGCGCCTCATCGGGCACAAGTCGGTCAATCCAGATGAGGTCGCGCGGGCAATCGATGGCCAGCCTACGCTTCGTACGCTTGCATTTATTTCGCGCACAGTTCTGGATTCCGAACTGCTCATCGTCAGAAATGAGCCAACGGCGAAGCGCATCCTTCGCAAGCGAGGGTAGGTTGGTAATGCGTCGTTTGGGCCCTGGACTCCAGCTGCGGTCTTGAAGGACTCCCCACGACCGAGCAAATGTTGAGTACTGGGGGAGCCTCGTACGCATTCGGCTGGGCAACCCACTGCCTACCCATGTACACCGTGCAGTTGACGCGATGAAACGTTATCACCAGGCTCAGGCAAATGGTGTAACGGGTACTGAGCTGGAGCGCCTGCCACATGAACTGATGAGGCGGCGCGCAGCATGTGCAGGGCGAACGCATTGCCGCTCCAGCCCTTGCAGTTGCGGCAATCCTCATATGATGATGGCGCTTTGAAATCGCGTAAAATCTCGTACCTTGGTCAATGCAAGGTCTCGTTGTGCGAAGGACAGCATGAGAAAAATTACGAAAAAGCAAGTGGTCGGCGCCAGTGCAGCAGTGGTAGTTGTTGTGCTGACGAATAAATACCTGTCTCACGTAGAGGAACGAAATCGGTACGCCTATAACGCTTCCGTAGTTGCGAAGCTACCAGTACTGCCGTTCGAATCCAAGGAGCTTAGCGTCCAGGAAAAAGCTGAGGCGATGGATATCTACGATCCACAAAATCGCATTCTGGTCACTGCTGGTCTGGCGAAAAAGTACCAAAGATTTGAATTCGAGAAGGAGTACAAGACTTTCCTGGAGTCTGGACAGGAAAAGCCAAAGGATAAATTTGAAGCCAACCGGCGCTCAACTGAGAATCGTGTGGCTGCAGAGGAGGCTTTCACTCGCTACCAGATGAAGTTCGCGAAAGCTCCACCAAAGCTCATGACAGGAAACACGTCGATCCGTTTCGGAGACTATGACTTCGATAATCACTCGTTTCTCGTCAGCGATATCGGTAGAACCAGCGGGCCTTTTCCTGCTGCCATGTTTAGAAACGTTGGCAATCCAGGCTTAGTGCGTGGCCCTGGCACCAGCAGCTTTGAGCGTCTGGCCTCGGCGACAAGGGCCTATAGCGTCTCCAGCCGCACCTGGCGCGTGAGTGAGGACATCGCCAAGGACATAGACACTGAACGCTTCGAGGTCTATGCCAAGAGCTATTTTGAGACTATGTACTCGACCTCGGAGGGAGATGGCTTGATGCTCTACTGCATTCAGATGGATCTGTTCGCCGACCCAGCGATGACGATTCCCTTGGGATCTCAGGGGTGCAATAGCCTTAATGTGACGATGAACTGATTTCCCACAATCTCCCAGCAAGCTCTTTCTAACCCTTTCAATCAATAGGCGAGGGCAGGTATTCTGGGAGTGTATCGGCGTTGGAGGAGTTCCGCTTGCCATGGGCTGAAGTGCGGACTGATCGCCGGCGCCGCGCCCCAATTCGGGGGTAGGCCAATCGCTGCTTCGGGCTCGAAGAGGCCGGCTGGATCGTTGCTAGGCCTTCTATATTCTGTTTGTATAACGGGCCTTACGAATGTGGCTTGGAGGTGGCTAGGGAACCACGGGCAATTCACTCATCCGACACGGATGGCTCAACGGAGTAGCTCAGACAATCGAGTTGGATGAGGTAGCCGACAAAGGAGTACACATGTACTCCTTACGACAGCTTCTGACAAAATCCCCCCAGCGCCTGCTTGGGACTGACTACCGCCAGGCTGGGCTTGAAAGGTGTTCCGCAAAGAAATCAGAAAGGGCCTGAACTTTTCTCGGCCGTGCACGTGCTGATGGCGTTACGAAATACAGACCGCCTTGCGTCATGCGCCACTCAGGCAGTATGTGCTGTAGACGTCCATCGGCTAGGTATTCGGCGACGATGAACTCCGGAAGCTCAGCTATCGCAATCCCCGCCAGCAAAGGCTCGACCAATGCATCGGAGTTGGTGACACGTAGCGGGCCGCGCGGTGTTACATCCTGCTCGCCGCCATCACCGTGGGTGAAGCGCCATACCTGACTGCGCGCTCGATAGGCGTAGCTCATGCACGCATGAGCAACCAAATCACGTGGATGACTTGGATGGCCATGCCGAGCCAGGTACGACGGGGCTGCTACCAAGTACTGGGTTACTGAACAAATCCGTCGGGCAACCAGTGAGGAATCGGGGAGGGCAGCGATCCGCAATGCGGCATCGAAACCATCAGCTACCAGGTCGACTGTTGAATCCGATAGGTGTAGATCCAGCTCAAGTCCTGGGTAACGCTCCAGTAACTCGGGAAGCAACGGCGCGACCCAACGCAAGCCGAACGACATTGGTACGGCTAAACGCACCAATCCCCGCGGCTGCACAGATAGCTCCTGAGCTTCGCTTTCCATTTCCTCAGCCTGGCGATACAACGCACTCGCTTGATCAACCATGCGCTGGCCAAACTCGGTCATAGAGAGTTGGCGTGATGTCCGGTTAAACAGACGACCGCCAAGGCGCTCCTCTAAGCGTGCAACCGCCCGAGACACCGTAGGTACCGACACACCCATGGCCCTGGCGGCCGCCGCGTAAGAGCCCTCTTCAGCCACTTTGGCGAACATAGCCAGTCCTTCAAAATCCGGAATCCTTGGCATTTCAAATCTGCAATGATGTCTTTCAAATGATTCTATTTTGAAAAAAGTCTGCGGTCGATACGCTTCTCCCACACCGATCACAACCTCAACGGGAGAAACATCATGAGCAAAAAACTTGAAGGCAAAATCGCACTGGTTACTGGCGGCACTACCGGCATCGGCCTGGCCACTGCTAAACGCTTTGCTGAAGAGGGCGCCCACGTTTACATCACCGGCCGCCGCCAGGCTGAATTGGACAAAGCGGTGGAGCTGGTGGGCAATGCCACCGGTATTGCCGTTGACTCCACGAAGCTCGAACAGCTGGATGCCCTGTACGCCCGCATCAATCAGAACCATGGGCGGCTCGACGTGTTGCTCGCCAACGCCGGCGGTGGTTCCATGCTGCCTTTGGGCGAGATCACCGAGGCCCACTACGACGATACCTTTGACCGTAACGTGAAGGGCGTGCTGTTCACTGTTCAGAAAGCGCTGCCACTGCTGGCGCATAACGCATCGATCATTCTTACGGGTTCTACCGCTGGAAGCTCGGGTACCGCAGCGTTCAGCGTGTACTCAGCATCGAAGGCCGCTGTCCGCGCCTTTGCTCGTAGTTGGATTCTGGATCTCATGGATCGCGCAGTAAGGGTCAACACCCTCAGTCCGGGCGCGACTCGCACTCCCGGCCTGGTCGACTTGGCTGGCCCAGATGCAGAACAACAGCAAGGTCTGCTCGACTACTTGGCTTCGCAAGTACCATTGGGGCGAGTCGGAGAGCCCATCGAGATTGCCAACGCCGCAGTGTTCCTCGCAAGCGATGACTCAAGCTTCGTAAACGGAGCTGAACTGTTCGTAGACGGGGGGCAGGCACAGATTTGACGCTGATGATCTGCGAGAGGAAGGGGGATCGCCCCCCTTCCTTGCCGCACTCAATCTCGAGCTTAGCGTTTCAGTCCGCGGCGCAGCATGTCAGCTTTGACCTTTTCGTCGATCAGCTCGTGGGGAGGGTTTTCTGCCACGAGGTGCTTCTGATCAAAAATGTCCGGGAAAAATTCTTTGGCCAATTCAACTGGCACGGCTGCACTTGAGTGCCAATACCTAAGCCATGCGATCAGTTCTTGGGCATCGCTGAGAAGGTAGAGCGGTTGAGGGTTGCGCGTACGAAACGCCTCTATCCGAGACCTACCAAACCCAGTCCTCGCCTCACGGACTTCATCGCCTCGCTCATCCCATCCAATCCAGTAAGAATCGAAACCTACATCGTCATCATCATCGGCGACCATTCGGACATGGCTAGCCTGCGGATGTGGAAGCCGAGCAGCACAGATTTTTCGCATGATCGCGTCATGGATGTGAGCGGCTGTGTCTGCTGGTGCTTTTTCGAGGTTTGTTTTGAAATGATGATAGTGGGCGAATCCTAGCAGCTTCGCTTTGAACTCAAGGGTTTGGGCGTGAGTGAGGTGCTGTGGGACATCGGCAACCTCCATTGATTTGAAGGCGCTGAGAATGAATTCGGTGGTAAACATGGTCGCATGACTCCACTGTCATGGCCTTGATAGCGCATACGCACTTCGCTGAACATGCTGCTTGCTGAGCCGGCCACAGGGAGTTATGTGGTAACCGAAGAACCGAGATTTCCCACGCAGCAGGGAGGTTCACGGCAAACCCTGCAGATTAAACTAGCAAAGTGTCCTTCACCCATGCAAGCCCTCTAGGCCGATGCTCAATGCTTCCCAAGCTGAGCATGAGTTGAATGTCAGCGTCTAAGACCTAGCTCAGAACAAGCTGAAGCTAACGAGCTAACCTTGGCAGGACAAAAGTTGGAGAACCTGCTTGGAGACGGCTAGATGCACAAGACAGTTTCTTTCCCGGCCCAAGAGCTTTTCGAGAAGGTTTGGTCGACACCTGTCCTGACGCTCGCACGAGAAATAGGTGTCTCAGACGTTGCGCTGGGTAAAGCCTGCAGAAAGGCGGGTATCGCTGTCCCTCGCCGCGGCCATTGGGCAAAACCAGCAACGAAACGACCGAAAAAACCTGCTCCACCAACCTCTAACGAGCTGGTGTCATTTCGTGTGCTAGACCGCACCTTGTTCCCTGAAAAACTGGCGTCCGTAACCGAGGAAATACCTCCGCCACCCAAAGTCACGATCCCTGACAGTCTTGTCGATCCACATCCACTCGTAGACCGCTGGCGGAAGACGGCACAGAAAGCCAAAGCGATTGAAGGAAGGCTGGCGCTCCAGCAAGACAACGTGCTCAACACCAGGATCTCACCAGCACTCATCGATCGCGCCGCGATCCTCCTGAACACGCTGATCAAGCACACCGAGACCAATGGCTGTAGGTGGGCCGTATTCAAACAGCAGACGACGGTTACCTTCGACGGAGAAACGGTCTACGTAACACTGCGAGAAAGGTTGCTGAAGCAAGAGCTGCCACCGCCGCCACCAGACCCAAAGCCGAAAAAAGTCTGGACTCTAGACCTCTCACGCATGGGGATGCCTAGGTATGAGTTTCTCTCTACTGGAGAGCTCACCTTGATTCTCAGGGAAAGCCCAGACTACGGGCCGCAGAAAACATTTTCCGACGCGAAAACAGGAAGAATTGAGGACAAAATCCACCTCTTCATCCCGGGCTTAGAGGCTCTCACCAAGAGAATCAAGGTATCTCGCGAAGAATGGGAAGAGAAAAGGCGCCGCGACGAGGAGGAGGAAGTCATCCGCAAGGCTCACGCGATCAAGTCGGAGCAACAACGGCGCC
This sequence comes from Pseudomonas sp. p99-361, assembly GCF_003935475.1. Taxonomy (NCBI): domain Bacteria; kingdom Pseudomonadati; phylum Pseudomonadota; class Gammaproteobacteria; order Pseudomonadales; family Pseudomonadaceae; genus Pseudomonas; species Pseudomonas sp. p99-361. The sequence continues at coordinate 80,274 of NZ_RHQO01000009.1, forward strand.
TGCGAAAGCGCTTGGTGCGCAACCTCGAGCACTGGGAAAAAGCCAAAAGGCTGCGGTCTTTTGTCGACGCGGTGGTCAGAGACTGCCAGGCAGAAGCTGACCAGGTCGAAGCATGGGCGGAATGGGCGCGCCAGCAAGCCGCGCTCTTAGACCCGTCAACATCGCCCGCCACCATTTCTCTCGACTGCCAGATTGAAAGCTATTTCACTGGATACAGGATTGCGAAAGATGAGGACGATTGGTGGGAACGCTAGAAGGCGGTTAGTCCAACCTATACGCTCTAGCGCTAGTTCCAGAAAGCCGCTGCCCAGCAGGTGGATGCCATCCTGTCGCGATCGCCCATCTTCCCAATCTGGCGACAACGGCATTTCACGCTTCAGACTGTGATTGAATGGTAGGCGACTGCTTAACTGAGCAGCATCTACCTGGAGCTATGAATGGATGTGCTGAATGCGATGCAAGTGTTCGTGAGTGTTGTGGAGACGGGTAGTTTTACCAACGCTGCACAGTCACTTCACATGCACCGGCCATCGGTGTCAAAGACAATCCAGCTCCTTGAGCAGCGACTTGATGGACGACTGCTCAACAGGTCTACACGCAGTCTCAGCATGACCCCAGAAGGTGAGGCGTTTTACCATCGGTGTAAGGCCATCCTCGACAATGTCGGCCAGGCGATGGCTTCGCTGAGTGATCGTCCAGAGCGATTGATCGGGAAGCTGCGGGTTGACTTGCCGGTGTCGGTGGGCCACCTGCTCATCATTCCGTCACTGATGGAGTTCCAGCAACGCTATCCTGGGATCGAGTTGACGCTGGGTACCAGTGATAAGCCAATCGACCTCATCAGCGAAGGCGTTGATTGCGTCGTGAGGCTTGGCGCCTTGGAAGATTCCAGCTTGATCGCCAGTGGGATTGGCTATCTACCTATGGTGACGTGCGCCTCTCCAGCGTATCTGGCGCGACATGGGGTACCCGAGCAAATAGGTGATCTGAGCAAACACCTTGCGGTCAACTACTTCTCCGGCAGCAATCCTCGCACGCTGGAATGGTTGTTTGTTGACGGTGAAGAAATCCACACCGTTCGGGTCAAGTCAGCAATCAACGTGAATGACACTCAAGGCTTCGTCGCATCAGCCTTGGCGGGGTTCGGCCTGATCCAAGGCCCTGCGCTCAATGTTCAGGCTCATCTTGATTCCGGCGCGCTGGTGCGGGTAATGCAGCACTGTCCAGTACCTTCAAAGCGTGTCTCGATCCTGTACCCCCACCGCGAGCTGATGCCTCCAGCGGTCGATGCCTTCGTAGTATGGCTGCGGTCGCTAATGGCTGAAAAGGGCTTGAACCAGCCTTGATTGGTAATTTCAGGGATACCAGTCTGTAACTCGTGCGTGTCTTTTTCTCCGGCTTGCAGCTCAGTAATTTTGCCCTTTGAGCATTCGCAAGAGGAACAAAGACATGTCTAAGGTTGTTCGATTCCACCGTCTTGGCGGCCCTGAGGTTCTTCAGATTGATGAGCTTGATGTCAGGGCTCCAGGCCCAGGTGAGGTGAAGATCAAGGTCAAGGCGCTTGGGCTCAATCGCGCGGAAGCGATGTACCGCTCCGGCCAGTATACCTTTACTCCCGACATGCCCGCGGCCCTGGGCTATGAGGCAGCAGGCACGATTGAATCGGTCGGAGAGGGCGTGAGCGAGTTTGCCGTCGGTGATGAAGTGAATGTAATCCCGGCCTTCTCATTTGCGGATTACGGCATGTACGGCGAAACCGTTGTCGCGCCGGCGCATGCCTTGGTGAAGCAGCCAGCAGGGCTGTCTTCAGTAGAAGCTGCTGCTACCTGGATGAAGTACGTCACCGCTTATGGCGCGTTGGTGGATATCGGCCAGCTACAGAAAGGTGAGATTGTGCTGATCAGGGCTGCATCGAGCAGTGTGGGGCTGGCAGCTATTCAGATCGCCAATTCCCTTGGCGCCATTCCGGTAGCTTTGACCCGTACCTCGGAGAAGCGCCAGGCTCTTGTGGACGCAGGGGCAGTGCACGTGATCGCAACCGCTGAAGAGGATCTGGTCGCCGCTGTAGCTCGCATCACAGACGGGAAGGGTGCACGCATGGCCTTTGACCCCGTGGGTGGCCCTGAGGTGGGAAACATCCTGCGATCACTGTCTTTCCTAGGGATTTTCTTCCAGTACGGCGCACTAGAGACGTCTGACATCAGCGTGCCAGTGATGGAGCTGCTCGGCAAAGACTTGACCATCCGCGGTTACCAGCTTTTCGAGGTTACCCAGGATGAGGCTCGGCTGAACAGGGCCAAGGCGTTCATCACCGAGGGCCTGGAGAACGGCAGCTTGCGTCCAATTGTCGGCAAGGTGTTCAAGTTCGACGAGATCGTAGAAGCACACCGGTACATGGAGTCAAACAGCCAGGTAGGCAAGATTGTTGTAGAGCTCTGAATTGATCATGGCCCGGGCGAATGCAATGTCTGCCCGGACATAGCAGAAGCGGCTCGTGTATGTAGGTAGTCAGCGGTGGATGTGCGTCGCTGGACAGGTGTCCTATCGGTAACTCCGCCACTAGACACGCGACGCCGTAGTAGGATTGCGGAAACCCGTCGACGACCACACGCCGTTTGAGCACCTAGAGTACGAAAGGTGACCCTGCATGAAACCATCCGACGCCATCCAAGGGAAAACCAAGGAGATTAAGCAAGCTGTCGAGTCCTACGGTTTCGTGGACGTCCGGATATTCGGCTCCGTTTGCCGCGGTGAAGACAGGGAGGGCAGCGACCTCGACCTCCTTGTGACCATACCAGCTGAGCGGGCAGGGAAGATCTCTCTCTTCGACATCTTGGATCTTGAATCGAAGTTGGAGGAAATGCTGGGGGTACCGGTTGATATGAACGTGGCGAACAACATACCTGACCACCTCAAACGCGAGGTGGAGCGCTCAGCCATTCTCCTATGATCGGGCGATGCGGCCCGCTCCGTGGGGTGTCGGAAGCTTTCTATTCGAAGAATTTGATTATTTTTCGTCCCCCCCTTGAAATCAATTTTTAAAACCGGAGCTTTCTAGTTTGTAGTCAAAAGCAAAGCAGCGGTGTCCCAGCCACCGCGCATTGGGCATGCACCACACCTGCTAACAGGTTTTCGGTTTTGCCTTTTAGATTTTCGCTGTTGAGCGAAGCCGATTTTTTGGGCTGATTTTCTCTAGGAAAGTCAGAGATCAGTTCGCTCCGCTCCCCGAGCAATACTGGTCGTTTTTTGCGGGCCTGTAAGGCCCCGGCTTTGTTTTGCCCCCAAAAAACATGTGAATAACCTTATTTTTTAAAGGTTATTTGTGCACTCACCAAGGTGGATTGCTTGGCCTCTGCCATAGGGTATAGTACCGTCGCTCAGAGGCTACTGCCCGGTAGCGTCGATTCGTTTCAGCCATTGGCACCCTGAATGACACGTGAAAAATCTGCGAAAGAGCAGAGCCCACCACTCGATGCTTTTGAACTCAAAATGGCTCGTGAGCGCCCAACTTTTTTGAATCAAGAAGTGCTTGATGCCATTGCCCGAGAGCATGCTGGCGACCTGATCAGAATCGCCAACGGCTTTGGATGACGAGACATTGTTGGTGCCCATTCAGCTGCCTAAGTGACAAACATACCTGCGATGATCCGAGCATCTAGCAAGGCATGATGAGGGAGGTCTGACCCGTCGTTCAGCGGCTCGAGGGTGAGCGCGTTGGTGGGCGCCGGATACACGTTTTGCGGCCACTTACCTTCGTTGTACGCAAGTTCGCAGAACAGCTCCCAGTCGTACTCTGGGGCATCAGTCAGTACCGTGATCACGCAGTCGAATGAGCGCAAAAACGCAATCAGCCCCTCTCGGGCAACGAGAATGGGACAGGATGACCTGGGCATGCAGTCGACCTGGCATCCACTTTCAAACCCAAGGTGAATCAGCCGAAAGCGCTCTCGACCAGTTCTTGCATAACAGAGGCAGGCCCCTGCAAAAATACTTCTTGGCCACTGACCTCAAACCGTACCGGATTGACATGCACAACCCTCGCACCTGCCCCTAGAGCACGTAAGGGCAGCTCCGCAGCTGGGAACACGACACCTGATGTTCCAATCGAGAAGAACAGATCACAGTTACCTGCCGCGGTAAGGCCAGCACTCCAGGCCGACTCTGGAAGCATCTCTCCGAACCAGACCACTCCAGGCCTGATGTACCCATTACATTCAGCGCACCGCGGTGGCTCAAGACGGCAACCATCCACGGGTAATTCATTAGATGGAAGGGACGTCACGTGCGCATGGCCGCAGTCAATGCACCTGGGGGCGCGAAGGCTGCCATGAAGGTGGATCACGTCTTGACTACCAGCGCGTTCATGCAGGTCATCCACGTTCTGGGTCACGACTGTCGGCTTAGGAACGTGCTGAGCGAGTTCTGCTATCGCGAGATGAGCTGCATTCGGCTGCGCTTGGAGCACTTTCAACCTACGCCACTCATACCAACCCCAGCACAGCCCAGGATCCGCACGGAACGCTTCGGCTGTCGCTAATTGAGCAGGGTCGAATCGAGACCAGAGACCGGTCAATGCATCTCTGAATGTTGGGATCCCACTCTCGGCGGATACGCCGGCACCGGTGAAAACGACAACGTGCCTTGCCTCCTGCAACAGCTCAGCGATGGTAGTGAGAGGCATTGAGATGTCCTGGAAATTCGTTCCCTTGAGGTTACCCGAGCCTACCTGTTTGGTCATAGTGCGATGCTGAGGGATCGAGCAGCAGTGTTTGTGTAAGTCGTATAAGTGTCCAGAAAACCAAGCTGGCGCTAAGGCGCAGGTAAGACCGTGTAGGAGCGGTTCACATCAAAAATAACTGTATGTTTATACAGTTAACCTATCAGCAACGGAGAAACGCATACCGATTGAGCAGATTTTGCATCGCTGGCGCTGGTAGAAGGGCACGGAACCGGACATTCCGTCAAAGCCCTATAATTTCTCGTAAGCCCCAAACCACGGGTCTTCCAGGCTAACTATGCTGCCTTTTCTGGACAGTTATGAGACGGCAGCGAGCTATGAGTATCAAATCTACCGGTAGGGAAAATAAAACTGTATGCATATACAGCCCCTCCGCGCTAGGACAAGTCATTGTGTCCGATGGGGTAGGCGCGTCGTTTTCCAAAATGCTAGGGTGAAGCTCGCAAGACGCCATTCACCCCATTGCGAGGCACCAATGAAAAGGACAGGAAGTCGGCAGCGCGCAAGGGAAAGCATCGCCAGAATGATCGCAAAGATCCAGAAACTCGAGGCAGCCCGTCACTCAGGACAACCTGGAATCATTGAACGACTGAAGGGTATGTTTGGAGTCGCGCTCAGGGCACAGCAGGGTGTCGAGTCGAACCGGCAAGTACAGTAGGGCAGATGACTTTGCCGAGCATGGCTTACGTACCAATTTTCTAGGGAAGAACTGTCCGAGTTCTTGAGCGGCCTGCTGGCGATGAGGCAAGAATCAGCCCCCTTGATCAATCGCTGGCGCCTGTAGCCTTGTCGCGACTGAATGATCCACGAAACTACTCGACCTGAATCTGGTACGGGTACCGCGTGCAAGCGGAGCGCGCAAGGCGTGAGGATCGAAGCCCGGAGGGCCAAGACGAAAGCGAAGCGGCCGGCTTGGTTCACGAGAGCCGACCCAACGGGCACGCCCTGGAAAGCCCTAAATGCCTACTCGTCGAGCTCCAACCGACATACTGGTTTCCCACGCCGGGTCAAAATGAACGTATGACCTTTCTCTGCGAGCTTGAGCACTCGACGAAAACGTCGACGCGCCCGGCTGATGCTCATCACGTACTCCATAAAACCCTCTTAACCTAACAATCGTCGAAGAAGCCCTTCGACCTGCGTGTTTTCATACCTGGCACATAGCTCGTCGAGCTTGGCGCCCCGACGCTCACCAGTCGCAAGGCTCAGCCCATGCAGAGCGTTAAACAGCCGTTGCTGCTCCTCAACACCTTCGCGAACGTCTTGCCACATTGAATTGACCAGTTTCACCACCGACTCCAACTCAGCAGCCAGAACCTGTGTCTCGATGAGCTTGTTACTGTTCACTGTCGTCTTGAGAGTCACTTTACGCTGCTCAAGCTCTTGGAGCTGCTCGCTCAAGCATTCGGCCTAGCCAATCGACGTGGCAATTCCAGCGATGAAGGCTTTGTCTTCCTGGACGCTGTAGATAGCCAGCGAACCGTCGGCGCCACCGGTAACATCGGGGTGGTGGATTTGATAGACATCAGAGAGATGCTCCCCCCTGACCATCCCATGTAAACCGACCCGGTGGAGGCGCTTAAGCAATATCCCCAAGCTCAAGCCGCAGGCATCCAGCCACGCTCTTCACTTTCGTTGCACATACTAGAAGGTAGATAATGATCGCAATAATCTCTCCAGCGTACTCGGTGAAGGTGGTTTTCCCTCAATGCTTAAATGGCTTTCCTCAATTAGTCGCGATTTTCGCATTCACCTTGACTGGCCGCGTTTCGAGGAATTAGAGCGCTACCGCTATGTCACGGAGGCCTACGATCAATTCCCTACACAAGTGATGGAGGCGGATCTAGCCGAGCGACTGAAGCGCGTTCAAGATGAGGCGGCTGCAAAGTTCAATGCTGATCGTGATCGGCTGGAAGGTGCGGTCGCAGCACTGCAACCCAAAGTCACTGATGCCAAGCGTCTGGTGAGCCTTTTTCAGCGCGACTATCGCGCTGAACTCGAGGCCCTGTACGCAGAAAAAGATCGGCTACGCGGTGAAATGCAACTGACAAGGGAAAAGAAATCATCCGAGTACGACAGCATCGAGGAGTTGCACGAGGAGAAAAAAGATCTGTATAAAAAACGTCACGAGCTTCAGGACGAAATTAACAGCTGGTATGCGCAAGCTAACCGGAGTCGGGTTTTGCTGGGGAAAAAAAATCGAGAGATTCCAAAATACTCGATCTTCGGGATTAGCCAAAATTCATTGCAAAGCGCCAAGAACGACCGGGATGTCGTAATCAAGAAGATCAAGCGGGTGAAAGAGGAAATCGACGAGGCCAACAGTGATATCTATGCCTTGAATAAGGCACTAGAGCAAATGGGTGAGAAATTTGGCCAGACCAAGCAGCGCATCGTAGATACCAAGCGGGATCGGACTGAATTTTTCGATCTGAGAGAGTCAGGTAAGACCTTAAAGGCCCTGAAAAGTGACCAGGACGATTTGGCCTGTGAGCTTGCCAGGTTGCGCACCTCTGCGGTCTCACTCGAAGAAGAGCGGACATATTTCATCCGAGATGCCGAAAACGGGTATGGTGTGCAGGCGCTTCGCACCGAACTGAATAATCGGATTGAAACTCGTGTTGCCCACCTCAGAGCATACGATCTACCCGAACAACAGATGCAGCGTAAGCTGCGACACCGAGAGCAGTGGCTGCGGGAGCACTCGAAGTAGCACTCAAATTCCAAGGTGAGTTACCCCGGCGTTCCCAGAGACGCGATGACTGCTTATAACCGTTAGCTGCCTTTTGCAAAGGACAGCAATGGGTCGATAGCAACCATTCGCGACTGATCGCTATCGACCCGTGCAGTCATTCGCGAGAGATAGCAATCGAGCAGAAGCGGACGTACAGAATGTGGCCGATTGTTGATGGTTGCCATTGGCTGGCTGGAAGATGTCGCGACTAGATCGAGCTGCTGAGGTTCGGTGTAATGCACAGGCTCAAATCCACTGAGCCAGCGGCGATTTATCCTGTTTCAGCTGCTCCCAAGCGCTGAATGGAATATCCTTGCGACACGCAATCAACCTCGAAGCAGTGAATTGAACGATGGGTTTTGAACAACTAGCTGGGCTACGTGACCGCCTGTGTGCTGAAAATGAGCAGGCAAAGGCCGATAGCACTACACACCTTAAACGCAAATCCGCCCCGCAGGCCAAGCCTCGTGTGCAGGATCCGGCGGTGGAAGCGATCTGGCCACTGCAGAAGCATTTTCCATTGGCGTTCCCTGTCAATCCGGCCCCCAAGGTTCCGCTCAAAGAGGGCATTCTCAAAGATGCCGAACAACACCTGGAGCTGCTCGGGATAACCCGCGAGCAGCTCAAGCTTGCCATCTCTACCTGGTGCAGAGGAGCTCGATATTGGGCAAGCATGGTGGAGAATGCGCCGCGCTTGGACTTGAGTGGACAGGCAGCCGGCATCGTGACTGCTGCCCAGGCGATGTACGCGAAGCAGCAGGCTTTGCGGCAACGCAGCCAAGACCGACGAAATCGTGCGAAGTCAAAAGCACCTGTCCCTGCACCCGTTGCCGATGCCGTCGTGGAACAGACTACAGATTGAATGCAGTCGCACCTTGCATAGTGTCGCCACTGGCAAGGCGCGTGAGTAACTGTTGACCTGCGCGCTCGATGGGCGCGCAATCTGCTGGGGCGGACTATCTATATTGGGTCGAAAGCAGTCTCAGGATTTCGAGTCGGTGCCTCGGATTGGCTTTAGCACTATCGATCCATCGACCAGCTCGATGCTCAAAGAGTCACCAAGACCGACGTCCATTGGCGCAAGGATGGCCGGCGGGAGATCGATGATGACGTCCCTGCTGCCGTCGCCTGGATCCTGGCAGATCACAGTCGTTTGCAATGAATCACTCATCAGGCGTTAGCTCCAGTCTCGACAGAAGTAATTACGCGATATCCTACGCCGCAAGTGCGCTACTGGTAGTTGTCGGCCAGTAGCGGTTACTGTGGACTCGGGTCTTCGCGGCACCAGTAAACTGGATGATGTTCAGCAACTGCCCCCTCTTTTGATTTATGGCTCATAAAGGCACCCACCAAGTGGATCAGTCCAGACCAGATCCCCAGTAGCGGGTCGTCTCATAATGTTGTCAAGCTTGGCATCGACGTTACCTTCATGGCGCTCCGCAAACTCAGCCGACTTAGCGAGAGTTATCAAAACTCCTGCTAAATCTGGATACTCGTCAGCTAAGGCCCAGCATTGTTCAGAAAGCGCGCAATTGGCAGGTAAATCATCATTTTCGTCGAGCAACCCCGACAATATGCCGGCAAGTAAAGGTTCACTGGTCTCATCTACGCTCGTCAACCTCTCCACTTGGGCCAGCCAATAGAACTCACTAGCGCTTCCTGGGAGTGAAGAGTCAGAGGGGCCGACTGCGCCGTAATCGTGAATGATCTCGACAACATTACGGTTGCCTTCAGCCGACTGCTGGGCGAGAAAGTTGTGTCCGCATCCTTCGAGAGTAAGGCGATAAAGTCTGTCGCCACGCTCAAACAACATGCTGCTAGAGCCTTGACAAAGGAAAGTTGCTTCTTTCAGCGGCTCTTTTGTGAGGATTTCCTGAAAATGAACACCCTCAAACGCTGGTTCATCGGTCATGCGTACTCCCCAACCTGATTTTTTCAATGGGATATAGCTGAGTAAGAATGAGCACGAGAGCCCATTAGAAGTAATGCCAGTTGGACTAACCTGGCTTATGACCTCCGGCTTGGATGAATTGTTAAATACCGACTCCTGATGCTTCGATCGCCGCTTTTGAGAGGAGGCCAAGGTTGCTTCTGAGGTGAGCTTTTTCCCCTAGCCAATTAGGAATCAAAGCGCCTTGGGCAGCAAAATGCTCAACATGAACCACTGTGATTCTTCCGTCCGTGTAGGCAACTGAGTTGATCATTTTCCAAGCGCCAGGGCGAGCGCGGCGAAATAGATCGTAAGCGGACGCGACATAGTTCAGGCCCGTGCCCAAGCCAAACATGACAATGAGCCGAGTCTCTTCCGGCAGGTCACGGAGAAAGGTAGTTGTGCAGTTAGTCGCGACCGATGTGCCGAACGGGGTACCAATGAACTTGTCCAGCATGCCGCCACCTGATCCTTTCCAAGACGCAGACTTATGGTCATAGCGCTCTACAGTGCAACGAATGAGTGAAGCGAAATGAAAGCGCCCGGACTTATCCGCGATAAGACGATCTACATGTTTCTTCAGCATATCGGACTCGTCGGTGGGGATGAGCCCGACGTGAGCCAGAATTTTGCCCACGTTGAGGCGATTGCCCTTGTACGCAATCTCGTCGTGAGGTTTAGAGGCGAGTGCTCCAGTCTGAGTTGGGCCCTTGGAAAAGCCAAGTACAACAACCTCGGGCTTAGTGCTACCCCATGCCAGAGGGTTTGCTGTAATTCGCCAATCTCCCTCCGCGCGCTTAGATACATCGAATTGTGGCGCAATATCACTATAGCAACGCGAGCAGGAGACTCTGCCGTGACTCGGTAAGCAACTCATCAATCCTCCTAGTACAGCCAAAGTCTGAAGTAGCCGAGAGCCTATAGGACGGACTCCATAAGCACCTAACTACTACGAGGCAGATGCTCGTTGCGGTTGACGTTAACAATTTGCCATCACAGAGTCCACCGTCCGCTCCTGGCCGTTAGCTGCCTTCCGCGAATGGGTCGTTAGAGGTCATTCGTGATCTTGCCACCGTCAGCTTTTCCGGGCTGCGTTGACCAAGTGATGAAAAAGCGCTTAACTGTACAAACATACAGTATAGGCATTTTCTTCATGGTCACGATTCTCGGCCCCCTCGAACCCAGCGGAGCGAAGCTTCCGCTTTTTTCCTTCCATGTCCCTGCGGGCTTTCCATCCCCCGCAGCCGACCACTTGGAAAAGCGCATCTCGCTTGATGAGTTGCTCGACGTCCGGGCTCCGCACATTTATCTGGTGCGTGTAGAGGGCGACTCGATGATCGGTGCCGGCATCTACCCTGGCGACCTCGTGATTGTGGATCGCTCCATCGAGGCGGAGCCAGGCCACATTGTCATCGCCGCAGTGAACTGCGAACCGCTCTGCAAACGCCTGGCTCGAGATGGCAGCCAGGTGGTGCTCAAGTCCGAGAACCCGCGCTACCCATCTCGTTACCTTCTCGAAGGGGAAGAGCTGCAGGTGTGGGGTGTGGTGACCTACAGCGTGCGAAGCCATGACAAAGCCTGAGCGGGTCTTTGCCCTCATCGACTGCAACAGCTTCTACGCGAGCTGTGAGCGTGTGTTCCGCTTCGACCTTCGTTCCAAGCCTGTTGTCGTGCTCAGCAACAACGATGGTTGCGTGATCGCCAGGTCGGCAGACGCGAAGCCCTGGATCAAAATGGGCGAGCCGTATTTCCAGATCAAGGACAAGCTCTGTAAGCACGGCATCGTCGCATGCTCGTCGAACTACGAGCTATATGGCGACATGAGTGAGCGGGTAATGACCGTCATTGAGTCCATGGTGCCGGCGGCAGAGGTCTACAGCATCGACGAGGCGTTCGCCGAGCTCACGGGCATGCCCGGCGATCTCGAGCGCTTGGGCCGGCAGATCCGAGCTGAAGTTTATCGGCGCACAGGCATCCCGGTAGGTGTTGGCATTGCCTCTACGAAGACCCTGGCCAAGCTGGCAAACCACGCTGCCAAGAAATGGCAGAACCACACCGGTGGAGTGGTCGACCTACGCGATGAGGTGAAGCGGAACTGGGTGCTCAAGAAATGCGATGCAGGAGATGTTTGGGGCATTGGCCGTCGTCTCTCCGCTCACTTGGCGGCTATGGATATCCGTACTGCGTGGGAGCTTGCACATGCCGACGCCTGGTCGCTCAGAAAGCAGTTCAGCGTTGTGCTGGAGAAGACTGTACGCGAGCTTGGTGGTACCACCTGCCTGGAGCTAGACGAGCCCGATCCCCCCAAGAAAGAAATTTGCTGCAGTCGTATGTTCGGTACCCGGCTCACTGAGCTGGCCCCTATCAAGGAGGCAATGGCGACCTACACGTCTAGGGCTGCCGAGAAGCTTCGTGCGCAGCAGTCGCTCTGCAAGCGTCTACGCGTGAGCATCCGCACCGGCATGTTCAATCCCGATGAGGCGAAGTATGCCAACGGCGTTCTTGTCGAACTGCCGTACCCAACGGATGACACGCGCTTGCTGACAAAGGCTGCGCAGGAGGGGGTAGAGAGGGTTTACCGGGAGGGCTACCGCTACAGCAAGGCTGAAGTCCTTCTGCTCGACCTCAGCCAGCGTAACGAGATCACAGGTGATCTGTTTGCGGTTGCACAGCCAGTCGCCAGTGAGAGGCTTATGGGCGTGCTTGACGCGGTGAATGGCCGGTGGGGTAGGGGAACGATGCGGTTGGCGAGTGTGCCAGTCGATCCTAGCTGGGGCATGCGCCGGGAGATGATGAGTCAAGGCTTCTCAACGCGTATCGACGAGCTCTGGACGGTTTACCGTAAATGAAGCGTTCTCCCAAGTACGAAGCGCGAATGATCAGTGGGAGTGACCACTGGGAAAGCAGCGCCGCTGTATTGGTAAGCTGGATACTGAGAAATTCCAAGCGTGATGTAGCTTCGTCTCCCGTCTATTGACGAGCCAAAGATCAAGTCAGGTGGTCGGAGTGACAAGGATCGTTTCGAAGTCCTGCAGCGCTTGCTGGAAGTCAGAAACGGCAAAAGACACAGGTTGGAAGCCTGTCATCCATCTCGTTTGCGCTCCTACCTCAAGCCCGCCCGAGACACTCATCCCGAACCGTGCCCAGGTGACGACGCCATCGGCTACGACCTGCTCAACCATGAGCACCGTGCAGTCGAAATCCATGTCGTCCGAGCAAACCAGTAGTGACACAAGTGTCGAGGTGCCGTCTTCACCTGGAATGAATCGGCGCTTCGCTAGCTTTTCTTCATCCTCATCGAGCAGCCAAATCAGCGACAGCCCAAGCGTTGCCGCCTGTTCGTAATCCAAGTGCTGGGCGACCCACTGCTCCACGCCTATGCCATCGACCATCAACCAGGCGCAAGCACTTCGAGAAAACGTGGCCTGATAGCGACCGGCCTTGATGGAGTGGAGCATAGGAGGAAATTCCTTACACAAAGTCGGATCGCTGATCGGAAGACTGGGCCAAGTGGCTAAAGTATCGCCCCATATTGCTCGTGGGTACTATGGGAGCCAGTAGTGACCATGCGAGCAATTTACGAAGGTCGTGGGTTGGCGCTGGAGCTCACGTCAGTGTGGCTGGAGTAGCCTGAGTTCATTGATACAAAAGGTTCAGTAGGTAGCGGCAGCCTTCGTCCTGGTCAGCGATGTAGCTCACTGACCTATCGACCGCAAATTCAAGCACATCACCAGGCTGCATCGAATATCTGTCGTCACCGTACAGCACCTCTAGCGCTCCCTCGAGCAACCAAACTCGCTGATGGTAGGGATTGCTGTGCCATTGAGGGTAATCGACTCGAGTAGCCGGTGGCAGGTCGATTTCGATGAGCTCGCTACTGCTAGAATCCTTCCGTTCCGCGACCTGCCTGTGGATGTAGCCGCTTTGGCTGTCCTGCCAGGTTGGCTGGTCTGCCTGACGTCGCAGAATTGAGTAAGGAAGCGCAGTTTCCTCTGTGAGTAGCTCGGTCAGCGAAACCCCTAAGCCCGCTGCCAGTCGACCCAGAACTGCAGCTGTTGGACTGCTTTCAAGTCGTTCGATTTTCGAGATCATGGCCTTGCTCACGCCTGCCTTCTCGCCAAGCTCGGCCAAGCTCAGGCGCTGTTCCTGACGGAGCGATGAGAGCTGTTTTGCGATGATCTGATCAATCGTCTTCATGTCTTCTCTTTTGCGGAAATCACCTATACGATACGAATCGTATCATATAGTGGATTACTGGAGAGCATATGAACAACCTGGTGCGTTGTACCGAAGAGCGGCATTCAGCCGCGATACTGGAGATTTTCAACCACGCGATTTTGACCTCCACGGCCCTGTACGATTACAAGCATAGGACTGCCGAATCCATGATCGGGTGGTTTGAGGTAAAGCGACGGAACGACTTCCCGGTGGTTGGCGTTGAAGACGATGCCGGGAAGCTTCTCGGTTTCGCCAGTTATGGGACGTTCCGCGCCTGGCCCGCCTCCAAATACAGCGTCGAGCACTCGGTCTACATCCACCATGAATCCCGTGGCAAAGGGCTAGGGAAGCTTCTAATGCAGAAACTCATAGACGAGGCTATCGCACGTGACGTTCACACGATGATAGGAGGGATCGATACCACCAACCGAGGCAGCATCATACTGCATGAACGGCTCGGCTTCGTTGAGGCTGGGGTGATCAAGCAGGCTGCTTTCAAGTTCGGTCAGTGGCTGGATCTGGGTTTTTACCAAAGGATCTTGGAAACACCAGCTTCACCAACCGAGGACTAAATCCTGGCTTCAAGACATGTGATGAACTGCTAGCAATTAGCAACCTTGACCAGGTTGACCCAGTAGGCCGAGCCGGTTGCCAGAATCGAGTCGTTGAAGTCAAATTCAGGCGTGTGAATGTTGGCAGCGTACCCATCATCTCGGCCATTCCCGATCAAAATGTAGGCCCCTGGCACCTCATGAAGCATGAAGGAAAAATCCTCGCCTGCGGTCAGTGGCTTAAGTTCAGTGTTCACACGCCCCTCGCCAACAGTTAGGCCTGCCGCGCTGACAGCCAGCTCGGTTTGGACTGCTGCATTGATCACGGGCGGATATCGCCGCAGGTATTCGAATTCGACTTCGCACCCGTTCGCTGCTGCACATGCCTGAGAGATCTCGGTCATACGTCTCTCAAGCAGGTCACGGGTTTCTGGCAAAAAGCTTCGAGCAGTACCTCGGACAACAACCGACGATGGAATCACGTTCGCTGAGTTGTAGTGGCCGCCGTGCACGTATCCGACGCTGAGCACGGCAGAGTCGGATGGAGCCACATTGCGAGAGATGATCGACTGGATGCCGGTGATGAAGTTCGCTCCTGCGAGCGTTGCATCGGTGGCCAGGTGCGGCATAGAGCCATGGCCACCTGAACCTGAGAAGGTAACCGTCCATGTGTCGCTGGCAGCCATTATGGGGCCTGGGCAGATCGCAAAGTCGCCAGCAGCAATGCCAGGCATGTTATGCATGCCGAACACCATATCGCAGGGGAAAAGCTTGAATAGGCCTTCTTCTATCATCACTCGTCCGCCCCCCTGGCCCTCCTCGGCAGGTTGGAAGATGAAATGGATGATGCCTGGAAAATCTCGATTTAGAGAAAAGTAGCGTGCCGCCCCTAGGAGCATTGCAGTGTGGCCATCATGCCCGCACGCATGCATTTTCCCTTCGTGAATTGATTTGTGGTCACGCAGGGAGTGCTCCTCGATGTTGAGTGCATCGAGATCGGCACGCAGGCCGATGGTGATTCCTGGCGAGCGTCCAACGAGCGTTCCAACGACCCCGGTTTTTGCCAGTCCACGGTGAATCTCCAAGCCCCACTGAGTGAGCCGGTCGGCGATCAGCTGTGAGGTGCGATGTTCTTCGAAAGCGGTTTCGGGATGTTTGTGGATGTCGCGCCTGATAGCGATGAGCTCTTGTTGAAACTCTTTAATGTCGGCAAGCACGTGGTTCATGAGTTTGTTCCTGGATCGATTTAGCGGTGCCCGGCGAGCGCCTCTGACCTGTTACCAGGCTGGATAGGCGCCTGCCGGGTGCGCTTTTAAGCGTCAGGCGATTGCTGCTACTACGGACATCTCAACGAGCAGGCTTGGCTTGAACATAGCCGCCTCAACACAGGCTCGCGCAGGAGCCTGACCTTCCGCGACCCACTCTTCCCAAACCTCGTTCATGGCAGCGAAGTCGGTGGTGATGTCGTTCAGATAGATAGTCACTGTGAGGATTTTCGACTTGTGACTACCGGCCTCCTCAAGAAGCCTGTCAATGTTCGCCAGGGTCTCGGCAGTTTGAGTGCGAATGTCGGCATCGTGGTTGTTCGCCAACTGGCCTGCGAGATAGACGATGCCATTGTGAATAACGGTGTTGCTCAGGCGCTTATTAGAGTGCAGTCGCTGGATTGCCATGATTATGGGCTTCCTTTTGGTTGGAGTAACGGGAGATATCAAGGCCTTTGGCGCTGATCTTTGGCTTTTTTCCTGCCATCAAATCGGCCAGCAATCGACCTGAGCCGCAAGACATCGTCCAGCCTAGAGTCCCGTGGCCGGTATTGAGGAACAGGTTGCGGTATTTTGTTTTACCTACAATCGGAGTACCGTCAGGCGTTGCTGGGCGTAGCCCTGTCCAAAACGTAGCTTTGGTGAGATCCCCACCTTTTGGATAAAGGTCGCCTACAACAAGCTCAAGCGTGTCTCGGCGGCGAGCGTTCAGTGACAGATCGAAGCCCGCTATTTCAGCCATGCCACCAACACGGATTCGATCATCGAAGCGTGTGATAGCGACCTTGTAGGTTTCATCAAGAATGGTTGATGAGGGGGCCATACTTGCATCGGTGATGGGAATCGTAAGGGAGTATCCCTTCAGCGGGTAGATAGGTGCTTGGATGCCCAGCGGCTTTAACATATGGGGGCTGTAACTTCCCAGCGCCAGCACATATTGGTCGGCTACTTCGAGTTTTCCGTCGATCCATACGCCGGAAATAGTATCTCCAGAGCATTCGAGGCGGTCAATATTACATCCAAAACGAAACTCCACGCCAAGCTCTTCGGCCATCTTTGCCAACTTCCGCGTGAACATTTGGCAGTCACCGGTCTGATCATTTGGCAAGCGAAGAGCCCCTGCTAGCTTATCGCGAACACTTGCGAGCGCCGGCTCAGCTTTAGCAATTCCGTCGCGATCAAGTAACTCGAAAGGCACGCCTGACTGTTTCAGGATAGCTATGTCCTTAGCAGCATTATCTACTTGAGCTTGAGTGCGGAACAGTTGCGTAGTTCCGAGTTGGCGAGCCTCGTAAGATATACCAGTCTCAGCCCTGAGTTCATCCAGGCAGTCTCGGCTATATTCGGAAATTCGAACCATCCGTTCTTTGTTGACTGCATAGCTTGCCGGATTACAGTTACGCAACATCTGGATCATCCAACGATACTGATCCAGGCTAGACGTTGGCTTGATCGCTAAAGGTGCGTGTTGCTGAAGCATCCATCTAATGGCCTTCAATGGCACTCCAGGGGCTGCCCAAGGTGAGGCATACCCCGGAGAAACCTGCCCTGCGTTTGCGAAGCTTGTTTCCATCGCGGGGCCGTCTTGGCGATCTACCACGATGACTTCAAACCCTTCTCGAGCGAGGTAGTAGGCACTGACAGTTCCGACGACGCCGCTACCAAGTATCAGTACACGCATTCCAGGCACCTCGTAATTTAAAATTCTTTGTTCTTCTCGCAGTGCGCGATGCGGCCAGTGTAACCAGATGCCAAAAGTGAATTTCGCTGAATAAATAACGTAGCTCAGCTAAAACGCTTAGAATCACTGAAAATCACAAGCAATCTTTCGGATGTATTTTGCCGCCCCCAGTGGATTATGTTGCCGGCAACTATATGATTGATGAAATACTGCGTTATGACGCGAAAGAGAGGGCAATAACGTTTAATCCCTGCGCGCCTTGAGCTTTTTCCGTTGGTAAACTGCGCTTTACCGCACAGCTTTGATTAAGGGCAAGAGATAGCGAAGACACTGTTATCAGGGCCAGATGCCAAGAGGTGAGATAAGAATAAAAAGGAAGGGTGGAGCGCTGCTGCTTATATCGACGTAGCCGGTCGGCTTGCCCGGAGGAATGGAGCTTCGCAACAGCCTGGGTGCTGATTAGCACCCAGGCTCTATACCATCTGCCTATTAGGTTATTTTGCCCCAGGTATTCCATCCCCGCGAATCGAGCAACCTTTAGTCTCGATCACAAAGAACAACGCAATAATCCCAAGTGCTGATGCAACCATGATGTAGTAGGCAGGTGCGTCAGGTGAACCGAGGAATTTAATAAATTGATCGCATACCAGTGGTG
This sequence comes from Pseudomonas sp. p99-361, assembly GCF_003935475.1. Taxonomy (NCBI): domain Bacteria; kingdom Pseudomonadati; phylum Pseudomonadota; class Gammaproteobacteria; order Pseudomonadales; family Pseudomonadaceae; genus Pseudomonas; species Pseudomonas sp. p99-361. The sequence goes on from NZ_RHQO01000009.1 coordinate 98,046, forward strand.
TTGTTCCGCCAAAAATAGATGCCGAAATGTTGTAAACGATGGCCAGCGCCGCATACCGGATTTGGGTTGGAAACATTGCCGGGAACATAGCGGAAATGGTGGCAAGCTGAGGGACAAAAAACGCTCCTAGCACTGCAAATCCTATCATTGACCCCGTCAGCCCTGTAGACATGAGCTTGAACATTGGAATCGCTAAAATGAAAAGACCTATAAGCGAGAAGAACCACATTTTTTTGAAGCCGACCACATCTGAGATTCGCCCCGCAAATGGTATGAACATCATCATGGCCAACATTCCAACCAGAGGCGCAAGCAATGACATGTTCTCGCTCGCCCCAACTTCCTTGTGCATGTAGGTCGGCATGTATGCCAGCAGGATATAATAAGTTATGTTCAGTGCTGCTACCAAAACCCCTAGCGACAATGCTGCCTTTTTGTATTTCCCAAAAATTTCAGCAATAGAAGTCTTCGGTCGAACAGGCTCGCTTGCCATCTTCTTTTCGAGCTCTAGAAACACAGGGGTGTCTTCGATCCTGGTGCGCAAATAGACCGCGATGACGCCCAGAGGAGCTGCGATCAGGAATGGAACGCGCCACCCCCACTCGTACATGGCGGCATCTCCAATGACGACCGATACGCTCAAGGTCACCAAAGCGCCGAGTGAAAAACCTGCGAGGGAGCCAAACTCCAGGAAGCTACCGTAAAAACCTCGCCGCTTGTCAGGCGCGTATTCCGCTAGAAAAGTAGCTGCTCCACCGTACTCACCGCCAGTTGAGAAACCTTGGATGAGCCTCAGCGCGATAAGCGCTACAGGTGCTATCCAGCCTACCGATTGATAAGTAGGCAGGATGCCAATAATAAATGTTGCTACAGACATCATTAGGACAGTCATGGCCAGCACACGCTTGCGGCCAATTCGGTCACCTAGCGGCCCCCAAAACATACCGCCAAGTGGTCGAATGAGGAACGAGATAGCGAATGTTGCCAGGCCGAAGTAAAGGGCTTCAGATTGAGAGCCAGGAAACAAGGCGGCTGAGATGAAGGTGAGCCCGTAAGCATAGATTCCGTAATCGAACCATTCCGTCGCGTTGCCTAATGCAGCTGCGACCACGGCTTTGCGAGGCATGCTCATGTTCAAGCTTTTTATTGTGCTCGAAGAAATGGTTGAAGCTGGATGCGTACTAATAGACATAATTTACCACTTTTCTTAGGTAAGACGAACTGGCTAGTCAGGCTTGAATGCACATGGCCAAATGACCAACTGCTGATCTGCGCTTTATCGCGAAGCCGATTTTTGATTTCGATAATAGTTGGCAGTTATGCAAGAAGTCGCTGTAGGGCATGTTGTCACCTTTTTTTGTTATCTGTCTTTTAGCGCTTGAGCAGGAGGTCTACGCCACCAGCCCAGTCTGGGGTATTACTTCTATTCAGCGTCGTCCTTGATAAGTTTCAGGCGTTAGGCACAGGTTGACTCGCTCCCTGGGGAACAATCAACTTTCAACCTCTTCAAGGCTGCGTGCTTATTTTGTAAAACAAAGGAGTGGCTGGAGTGATGGTGCTTTAAGGCACCATCACATTGTCGCTGAAGATAGCCGTGGCACTATAACTCCAGCGACTTGCAAACTTTTCGTCAGTCCTTGACGAAAAGCTTGCGAGGAGTCGAGCAGAACGTCTCGACCCCAGTATCAGTGATCAGGATGCTCTCGGTAATCTCGAGCCCCCAATCATCCATCCATAGGCCAGGCATGAAGTGGAAGGTCATACCAGGTTTGAGCACGCTGTTGTCGCTCGGGCGCAGGCTCATGGTGCGCTCGCCCCAATCTGGTGGATAGCTGATACCGATTGGGTAACCGCAACGGCTGTCCTTGTGGATATCGAACTTCTCAAGCACGCCGAAGAAGGCACGTGCGATATCACCAGTGGTGTTGCCAGGCTTGGCGGCCTCGAGGCCGGCAGCGATACCTTCGACGACTGCTTTCTCGCCGTCGATGAAATGCTGCGGTGGCTTGCCCAGGTAAACAGTTCGGGACAGCGGGCAGTGATAGCGCTTGTAGCAGCCGGCGATTTCGAAGAAGGTGCCGGCGCCGACCTTGAATGGAGAGTCATCCCAGGTCAGGTGTGGGGCGCTAGCGTCTGCTCCGGTAGGAAGCAGCGGCACGATGGCCGGGTAGTCCCCGCCATAGCCATCGACACCGAGAATGCCACTGGCATAGATGTCAGCAACCAGCTCGTTCTTCCGCATGCCGGGCTCAATGCGTTCCAAGATGCGGTCATGCATCTTTTCGACGATTCGAGCAGCCACACGCATGTAGGAAATTTCTTGCTGGGACTTCACCGCACGCTGCCAGTTTACGAGCGCGTTCGCGTTGACGAACTTGGCCTTGGGCAGATGCTGCTGCAGTGCCAGGTATGCAGCAGCGCTGAAGTAGTAGTTGTCCAGCTCAACGCCGATAGTGAGCGAATCCCAGCCACGCGCCTGGATCACCTCTTTGCAGAGGTAGTCCATTGGGTGCCGTTCAGTCGACTGAACGTAGATATCGGGGTAGCCGACAATGTTGTCTTGCTTCATGAAGACAGTACGTCGAGCGCCGTTAGCGTCTTGGTTGCGGCCATACCAAACAGGCTCACCTTCCATGGCCAGCAGTACGCACTGGTGGACGTAGAACGACCAACCGTCGTAGCCGGTCAGCCAAGCCATGTTCGAAGGGTCAGTAACCAGCAGCAGCTCAATGTTCCTAGCCTGCATTTCTGCACGGACTTTGGCGATACGCTGGGCGTACTCCTCCCGTGTAAACGGAAGGTTCACAACAATTTCAGACATGATCGATCCCTCATGATTGGGGTATGGTTTTATTGTGTTGCCTGGTGATTCAGTTGTTGTAGAGCAAGCCTTTGCCTGTGCTGATTGCTCTGGAAAAAGCCAGGTTCGCAATCGCTGTGTCCTGAACGCCTGTGCCGGTGAGATCGCAAAGAGTTACGTCGGTTGGAGTCAACCTTCCGACGCGATCTCCAAGGATCACCTGACCCAGTTCGGCGTACACACGAAGGTCTTGTGCAACACCAGCGTTGATCGCGTGATGGAGTTCTCCAAGTGTTGCCGTCTGGCTGACTCGATCCGCAACGTAGTGATCGACTGCTGCTACTACCTCAGGAGCAACCTCGTTTTTGTGTTCAGTGTCTGCCCCCATAGCCGTGATATGGAGACCGGGCCGCAAGTGCCTGCGATGTAAAATTGGTTGATTGCTTGGCGTGCAGGTGACTGCAATGTCAGCGCTCGACATTGCTTCATCGACCGACTCTGCGGCAGTGGCTTCCAGGCCGTAGAGGCTCGATAGCTGCAAGGCCAGTTGCTGCGCTTTTGCGGAACTCCTAGCCCATACCCGAACTCGCTTGATATCCCGCACAAGAAGGAGCGCTTTGAGTTGAAGCTCGGCCTGTTCTCCTGCACCAAGAAGGGCAACCTCTTCACTGTCCTGGCGGGCGAGCCAACGTGCAGCCACAGCCCCAGCAGCTGCTGTCCTAACGGCAGTGAGGTATCCGTTGTCGAGTAGGAGCGCCTGGAGAAGTCCAGTGCGTCCAGAGAGCAGCATCATCATGCCGTTCAGACTTGGTAGGCCTAGACCAGGATTGTTGAAGAAGCCTGGACTGACCTTGATAGCGAAATTCTCAAGGTCTGGCAGGTAAGCGGTTTTGACGTCCACCTCGCCATTGTGCTCGGAGATGTCTAACCGGAGGATTGGCGGCATGACCACTTTGCCTCTGGCCAGCGATGCAAATGCGTTTTCCACTACATCGATACTGTCTGTATCGAGCGTTACGCACTCACGGATTTCGCGTTGGTTAAGCAGAAGGACTTCGCTCACATGGCACCTCTTTAAGCACGTGCTGGGCGGCGGTCGCGCACAGCTTCCAGGATGATGCGTTGGTGTTGAGCCATGTCGACATTCCCACCGCTCACGACGATCACGATTGGCCCTTGAGCTTCAACCTGCCTGGTAAGCAGAGCTGCGATACCTACCGCTCCCGCTCCCTCAATGACGAGCCGTTCTTCTAAGTAGGCATGGAGCATCGCATCCGCGATTGAGTCTTCATTGAGCAAAATCACTCGGTCGATGAATCGACGGGTGAGTTCAAATGTGTATTGGTTTCGCAGACCAATTCCGCCACCGAGCGAGTCGGCCAGCGTGGCTACTTCCTCAACATTCACGGGCTTTCCAGCCTCGAGGCTCTGTGCCATTGCTGCGCCAAGCCTCATGCTCACACCATGGGTTTTCACCTGAGGAAGTAGTGCTTTGAGCGCCAAGGACACGCCGGAGAAAAGTCCTCCACCCGAAAGCGGTATGAGTACCTGCGAAACGGAAGGGAGTTGCTCAGCGATCTCCAGACCCAAAGTGGCTTGGCCTGCAATTACGTCCTGGTGATCGAAAGGAGGGATGAAGGTAAGGCCCTCTTCTTGAGCAAGACGGGCAGCTTCGAACTGAGCATCGTCTTGAGAGTTACCAACCACCTGCACGGCGGCGCCCAGCGCACGAATCGCAGCCACCTTGTTGGATGGGACAAGCCTTGAAAGGCACACGGTAGCGCGAACGCCGGCGGCAGCTGCGGCATAGGAAAGGGCACGACCATGATTGCCCGTTGAAGCGGTTACTACTCCCAGAGCACGCTGTTGAGAGGTAAGGCCCGCAATCGCGTTCGTGGCCCCTCTCAGCTTGAAGCTACCAGTCGCCTGGTGGCATTCCAGCTTGAGGTACACGGGCACTTTCATGAAGTCGGAGAGGCTTGGAGAGAGCTCCATTCGCGTTTCGCGCACCAGGTGCTTAATGCGATCCCGGGCGATGAGGGCCTCTCGAACTGTCACTGCCGGCATGGTAGACCACCGAACGATTGTTTTTTTAGAGTCTACGAGCCGCTGATTGTCATAATGAATGTACTAGGGCAATCCGGTGGCGTTTTTTCAGATTTGTGTCAAACGGTCAGAAGTCATGGACTCCTGGGTATTGTTCAAAAGTCATCCGCATGGTTTTCAGGGCCTGGGATAGCTCGCTTTCACTCGTTTCAGCGCCGATGCAAAGCCGGATGCCGCGTGCTGGGGTCACCCCCCGAACGGTGAACGGCTCCGGTGACGTAACCGCAATATGCTGTTGTCGTAGTGTGCGCACCAGGCTGGAAACATCCCAATGTGCTGGCACATTCAGCCAAGCGTTTAACGAATGAGGGCGATGGCAATAGAGGTAGCGCCCCATCTCGTCTGCTACCAGCTTCTGGCGTGTCTCTAGGAGCCTTCGCTGCAATTGGATCAATGTGTCGGCCCTCCCATCCATAATCCACCGTGCGGCAACCTCGGCAAGCATGGGGGCTGCCATCCAGCTCGTCACGCGAAGGATGCTTTCTGTTCGCAGCGCCAGTCGTTTAGGTACTTTGAGGAACCCGATTCGTAGCCCAGTCAGAACTGACTTCGTCATGCTGGTGCAGTAAAACGAGAGCTCGGGGGCATATGAGCTGATTGGAGGGCCTTCGTATTGGTTAAGCAGGGGGCCGTAGACGTCATCCTCAATAATGTGGACACCGAAGCGACGAGCGATGGAGGCTATCTCTTTCCTGCGGCTATTGGGCATCAACGCGCTGGTCGGGTTATTAAGGTTCGGCGTGCATACCAGGGCCGTAACGCGCTCGTTGCTGCAGATGTCCTCAAAGTGCTCGGGATCAATCCCGTCACGATCAGTGTCTAGGCCTTTCAGATTGAAGCCGAGGACTTGAGAGTTCCCAATGACACCGTGATCGGTCATGCCTTCACAGAGCACCAGGTCATCAGGGCCTGCAAGGGAGGCCAGCGCCAGGAATAGCCCGTGGGCCGCCCCATTTGTGATCAACACATCTTCTCGAGCCAGCCCTGGCAAGCCAAGACGCCCAAGCCAATGACAGGCGGCATCACGATGAGCATCGAAGCCCGCTACAGGTCGGCACAGTCGGATCCAGCTTTGATCGACCTCATTAGCAAGCTCGGCGCATGTTTCTCGCCAGTACCTGTCATGCTCTGGGGTGTGAATGATTCGGGCGGTGGATAGATCGACGAGTGCGCGCTCGGGAGCATCGAGAATGTAGCTTGCTACACGGTCACTCATTCGCCGAGAAACGAAACTCCCGCGACCCACTTCGCACCTTACTAGCCCTTGGCGCTCGAGTTCCTTGTAGGCGTTTGTCACGGTTTGGACACTGATCCCCAAGGCATCGGCAACCTGCCGTTGAGGTGGCAGGCGCTGATCATCCGCCAGCTTATGCTGCTCGATGTCCGAGCTGATCGCTTGGACAAGAATCTTGTACTTGGACTCGCCGCCACGGGCGTGCTCAACCGCTTCCCGCCATTTTTCCATCATCGCTATGCTTGCTCCTAAGCCACGGCCTACAGCATGGACGTTACAACATGTTGAGATCAATTGTCCTAGTGCAATGCTCGTCACGGAAAGCCTTTTGTATGCTCATCTCACGCTTCCGAGGAAGGCTTGGGTCTTCTTCAAGCTACCGCTATCAATTCCAAAAATAGCGGCGCTGCAGCGTGATCTTCTATCTGCCCAAAACTCCGCGCCACGCGGGCCAATTACAATAGAGGGAGATTTTTGATGAACTTGGTCACTTCGCTTTCCGCAGTCGCTCAACGCCTGACCCTGGCGTGTGCCATTGCGAGCATCGCCGTATCCGCACACGCAGCTACAACCCTCGACTCTCTCAAAGAGCAGGGCAGTGTTCGGATTGGCTATGCCAACGAAACGCCTTTCGCCTATACCGGAACCGATGGAAAAGTCACGGGCGAGTCGCCTGAAATCGCCACCGCGATTTTCAAGCAGTTGGGGATCAAGGACGTCAATGGTGTACTCACCGAATGGGGATCGCTGATTCCTGGCCTGCGAGCTGGTCGTTTCGATGCTATCGCAGCCGGCATGTACATCACTCCAGCCCGCTGCAAGCAGGTCTTGTTCACCGACCCTCACTACCAGCTCCCTGACGCGCTCCTGGTGCCGAAAGGCAATCCCAAGGAGCTGTTCAGCTACGAAGATGTCGCAAAGAACCCAGAAGTGAAGCTGGCCATTATGGCGGGCACCGTGGAGCTCCAGTACGCCCGTGACTCTGGCGTGAAAGACGAACAAATCCTCCAGGTTCCAGATACCACGGCTCAGCTGCAGGCAGTTCGTGCCAAGCGGGCAGATGCTGCTGTAGGCACACAGCTCACGATGAAAGGGCTCGCGGCCAAAGGCGGTGATTCGGTAGAGGCCATGACCGACTTCAAAGATGACCCTTCCCATATCGGCTACGGTGCCTTGGCCTTCAGACCGGAAGACAAGGAGCTTCGTGACCAGGTCAATGCCCAGCTCAAGAAATGGCTCGGTAGTGAAGAACACCTGAAAACAGTGGCGCCATTCGGATTCGACAAGAGCAACCTCACTACGAAAACAGCTGCGGAGCTCTGCGGGCAGTAACACTGCATCCAAATCGGCGCGTCAAACCCACTGCCGCGCCTTTGGCTGATTTAACGTGAGGTAGAGTCAAATGGCAGATTTACTACCACTTATGCTCCAGGGCGCATGGGTTACCCTGCAGATCACCTTCTTCGGATCTCTCCTGGCCATCGTTGCAGCGACCCTGGCGGCACTCGGCAAAATGTCGACATGGAGACCGCTCCGCTGGTTTTGCGTCGTCTACATTGAGATCTTTCGGGGTACGTCGCTGCTCGTTCAATTGTTCTGGCTCTTCTTCGTCCTTCCGCTTCCTCCATTCAATCTCGAGCTGAGCCCCTACACCGTCGCAATCGTTGGCCTTGGGCTACATATTGGCGCTTATGGTGCAGAGATAATGCGCGGCGCGATTAATTCGGTAGCTAAAGGTCAATATGAAGCTTGCACAGCACTTAACTTTGGCCCATTCACACGCTTTCGTCGCATCATTTTGCCGCAAGCCCTGCTCGCAGCGATGGGGCCTGGAACTAATCTGCTGATCGAGCTGTTGAAAAACACATCCCTTGTTTCCCTTATAACGCTTGCAGATTTGAGCTTCAGGGCGCGCCAACTCGATCAGGCTACATTCGAGACTCTCAAGGTCTTCGCCCTAGCGCTGCTCATGTACTTCGTAATGGCCCAAGCGATTAACTTGGCAATGCGGCGTTTAGAGCGACATCTGGCCCGTGGTCGTGTCCAAGGGAGCCTGTGATGAATTTCTTCGACTGGAACTATGCAATACAGCTCTTGCCCGAATTGTTCCGGGCAGCTCTTAACACAATCGGCGTCACGTTGCTGGGCTTTGCAATCGCTATCGTTCTTGGACTGTTCCTCGCCATTGGCAGACGCAGCGCAAGAATATGGATCTCTTGGCCAATAGGTGGGGTGATCGAATTTATCCGCAGTACACCTTTACTGATCCAAGTTTATTTTCTTTATTACGTTCTGCCTAACTACGGCGTTAGCCTGACAGCAATGCAAGTAGGCGTGCTAGGCATTGGTCTACACTACGCCTGCTATCTGGCAGAGGTATATCGAAGCGGCCTTGATGCGGTTCCGCGAGGCCAATGGGAAGCAGTGACAGCACTCAACATGAGTCCTTCGCTTGCCTATCGAAACATCATTTTACCCCAAGCTCTCCGTCCGATTTTGCCACCGGTTGGCAACTACCTGGTTGCGATGCTGAAAGATACACCTGTGCTTTCAGCTATCACTGTCGTTGAGATCATGCAGCAAGCAAAGAACATCGGCTCTGAGACGTTCCGATATCTTGAGCCCATCACCATGGTAGGCGTGTTCTTCCTTGTTCTGAGTATTGTTCTGGCTTATTTGGTACGCCGCGTTGAAGCGCGCTTGGAGCAAAAATAATGACCACCTCTCCAGTTTCCAACATTCAGATAGCTCCAAGCGAAATTTTGACAGGTGTCAGTTCAGGCGCCATTTCGTCCCCGGCCATCGGCAAGCCCATGGTTAGCTTCCGCAGCGTAACTAAGCGATATGGCAACTTCACTGTTTTGGACGGCCTGGAACTGGATGTTTCGGCAGGCGAAAAAGTCGCCATCATTGGCCCCAGCGGATCAGGTAAATCGACGTTGCTCCGAGTGCTGATGACCCTTGAGGGAATCGATGAGGGGAGCATTCTGGTCGAAGGCGAGTCGCTGACTCACATGCAAGGAAGGAATGGAAAGCTGGTTCCAGCCGACGCGAAGCACGTGCGTGCTGTCCGGGGCAAAATAGGAATGGTATTCCAAGGGTTCAACCTCTTTCCCCACCGTACTGCGCTGCAAAATGTCACTGAGGCCCCCGTCCATGTCCTGGGTGTAAAACCAGCCGAAGCCAGGGATCGCGCCGTGCAGTTGCTGGAAATGGTTGGACTGGGTGCCAAGCTCGATCATTACCCTTCGCAACTGTCTGGTGGCCAGCAGCAGCGGGTCGCGATAGCACGGGCCCTAGCCATGAGACCAAAGGTCATGCTTTTCGACGAGGTCACCTCGGCGCTCGACCCGGAACTCTGCGGTGAAGTCCTTAACGTCATCCGTCGACTTGGAAGCGAGCATAAGCTGACCATGCTTATGGTTACTCACCAAATGGGCTTTGCTCGGGAGTTTGCGGATCGCGTTTGCTTCTTCTACAAGGGTCGAATTCATGAACAAGGTGCTCCAGGCCAACTGTTCGAGACCCCCCAGGAAGAGCGTACCCGCAGTTTTCTGAGCGCCGTTAGAGAGGCAAATTAAGGATTTCTGCTAGCTCTTCAGGAGTAGCCCTCCTGATGAGCCAAGAGGTGCTAAGCATCATCAATTGGAAGTGTGAATCCGGCCTTTACCCGATCCATCACGACCATTGTTTTGAAACTCTTGATGTCATTGTTTTCGTAGAAGAACCTTCGGGTGAAGTTCTCGTAGTCCTCCATATCCTTTGAGGTTACGAGGAGTACAAAGTCAGCATCACCCGTGACATAGGATCCGCTCATGACCTCAGGAGTATTTTTAATGGCCTGCTTGAACTTATCGATAATGTCTGAGCGCTCTCGTTCCAAAGTGACCAGCACCAGCATGGTGACATGCCTTCCAACCGCTTTAGGGTTGATGATGGAGATGTCGCTCTCGATGACCCCTTCACTGCGCAGGCGCTTAAGCCTGCGCTGGCAGGCCGTGGAAGATAAACCGACCAAATCACCAAGCTCTTCAGAGGTGAGCCTATTGTTGACTTGCAAGGCACTTAAAATTCGTAAGTCAATCCTATCAAGCTCCATGAGTTTCTCACCCCTACTAATACTTGATGAAAATGTGTCAGTTGCGTTAGCTGAGTGTACATCAGATACGTCAGCCAACAAAGCTAAATGCCAATGCTAGTAGTGCACCACCCCTACGCACTGGTTACACCTGTTGGGTCGAGTCATAGCCGCTGCGCTGAGCCTTAGCCTACTTGAACGACAAACAAATAAGGAATATGCAATGAAACCTAGTCCCATCAAGCCAACTATCGATTTCGACCAACAAGGGGTGTCGCACGGGTTCTTGAAGCTGCCTTACTCACGTGATGACTCTGCGTGGGGTGCGATCATGATTCCTATCACCGTCATGAAAAACGGGATCGGCCCGACTGTGCTCCTCACTGGCGGCAATCATGGAGACGAGTATGAAGGCCCGATTGCACTCACCAAGCTGGCCAATCAACTGGACATCGAAACAGTCAGAGGGCGAATCATTATTTTGCCCTTCATGAACTATCCTGCTTTTAAAAACGCCTCCAGAACCTCTCCGATTGATCGCGGGAATCTGAATCGTACCTTCCCAGGTAAGGCTGACGGGACAGTTACGGAAAAAATTGCTGATTATATCCAGCGACACTTGTTGCCATTGGCGGATTACGTCCTTGATATCCACTCTGGCGGCAAGACTCTGGACTTCATTCCATTTGCCGCTGTTCATATTCTGCCGGACAAGCTGCAACAGCAGAAAGGCGAACGGGCAATGGATGCTTTCGCGGCTCCCTACAGCATGAAAATGCTGGAAATCGATAGCGTGGGCATGTTTGATACGGCTGTCGAAGAAGCCGGTAAAATCTTTGTGACTACCGAGCTTGGTGGTGGGGGTACAGCCAGCTCCACCACTATTAAAATTGCAGAGCGCGGGGTACGAAATTTCCTGGTTCATGCAGGGGCGGTCATGGGTGATCTTGATATTGCACAGGACAGCATCTTCTTGGATATGCCTGACGACAATTGCTTCATTGCAAGCGAGCATGCCGGGCTCATTGAATACTGCTTCAATCTGGGCGATCAGGTCTCCAAAGGCGATGTGATTGCTCGAGTGTACGACGTCACAAGAACAGGTGTGGCACCTACCGAATACAAGGCCCAACGTGACGGCCTTCTTGCCTGCCGTCACTTCCCGGGGCTTGTGCAGTGCGGTGACACAATCGCAGTTCTGGCTGAGAAAATCTCTTAAACATCTGCCCCTTCAACAAGGCTGCCAAGTGCAGCCTTTTTTGTTTTTCTACACCTAATTGGTTTTGTTCCAATCATTTCTTATGCACCTACAGACCTGAAATCGCATCTCTGATAAATGACGCAGGAAAGCTGCGCAACTGTGAAAACATCACAGTATTACTGCGCACACGGGCTGGATTACTCATATTTCCAGCGTCAAGCCAGACATAGAATGATCCTCATCGAACATCAGCTTTATCTCTTCGAGGCATATAAAAATGAAAGATCTTGCGCCCTCCGCCCTCAATAAGCTTCGTCGAAATGACCTGCTTGAAACTCGGGCTTACATTGATGGGCGCTGGGTTACTGGCGAGGGCTCGCTCGACGTCACTGATCCAGCTAATGACCAGGTGATCGCGCAGGTAGCCCATTGCGACGAGTCCTGGGTAGATCTGGCCGTCGAAGCCGCTTCGCGTGCCTTCGATGGTTGGCGGAACACCTTGCCGACACAGCGTGGTGCAGTCCTTCGTAAATGGGCAGCACTGATGCGTGAGAACCAAGAAGATTTGGCGGTCATCATGACCTGCGAGCAAGGTAAGCCGCTCAGCGAATCACGCGGAGAGATCAATTACGGCGCGAACTTTGTCGAGTGGTTTGCGGCAGAAGGTGAGCGTTGCTACGGCGAGACAATTCCAAGTCATCTCCCGAACAGCCAGTTGGTCACTAAGCTGCAGCCGATTGGTGTAACCGTGGCCATCACGCCCTGGAACTTCCCCAGCGCCATGATCACCCGCAAGGCTGCTGCTGCACTGGCGGCTGGATGCCCGATGATCGTCAAGCCGGCGCCTGAAACTCCGCTGTCTGCCCTGGCTCTCGCCCGGTTGGCTGAAGAAGCTGGTATTCCTGGTGGTGTGTTCCAGGTGCTGACCGGGGATGCACCGAAGATGTCGGCTCGTCTCTTGGCCGCCTCCGCAGTCCGTGCGTTCAGTTTCACCGGTTCCACAGAGGTTGGTCGGATTCTGCTGCGTCAGTCTGCGGATACGGTCAAGAAAGTATCCCTTGAACTGGGTGGCCATGCTCCGTTCATTGTCTTCGATGATGCCTCGATTGCTGAGGCTGTCGAAGGCTGCATTGGCGCCAAGTTCGCAACCTCAGGTCAAGATTGCCTGGGCGCGAATCGCATCTATGTGCATCGCAACATCTACGGTCAATTCGTAGAGGAATTCACCAAGGCCACCGAGAAGTTACGCGTTGGCCATGGCCTTGAAGAGGGCGTCGATATCGGCCCAATGACTAGGGTAACGGTTGCCAACAAGTGCCGAGAGCAGATTTCGAATGCTCTCTCGCTGGGTGCAAAACTCACCTGCGGCGGTATCGACAATCACTTGGGTAGCAGCTTCGTCCTTCCGACTGTTCTGGCTGACGTCACGGACAAAATGGACATCGCTTTCGAAGAGACCTTCGGCCCCGTGGCGGCAATCCTGCCCTTCGATTCCGAAGATGAAGTAGTGACCAGGGCCAACAACACCGAGTTCGGCCTCGCTGCCTACGTGTACACCAACGACCTTCGTCGTGCCTGCCGAGTATCTGACCGACTCGAGTACGGCATGGTCGCACTCAACACTCCGAAGTTCACCGGCGCACCAATCCCGTTTGGCGGCTGGAAGCAATCGGGCTTGGGCCGTGAAGGCTCGAAGCACGGTTTGGCTGAGTACATGGAACTGAAATACGTCTGCATCGGCGGTCTGTAAAAATCACAAGAGGATTGAAAAATGGATAAGCAAAAGCAAGATTTGATCTCCCAACAAGATCGCGGTGCAGTGCTCCACCCGTTCACCCAGCTGAAAGACTTTGCCTCTGGCAAGGCAGGTGATCCAACAATCATCGAAACCGCGAAAGGGATCACTATCACTGACGCGACTGGGCGTGAGTACATCGATGGCTTCGCTGGCCTGTACTGCATGAACGTCGGCTATGGCCGTACCGAAGTCGCCGAGGCGATCTCCAAGCAAGCCCACAAGCTGGCGTACTACCACACCTATGCTGCGCACACCACGGAAGAGCTCGCTCGCCTGTCTGACCGCCTGGTGAAGATGGCTCCGGGCAAAATGAGCAAGGTCTTCTACGGCATGTCCGGTTCGGATGCCAACGAGACCCAAGCCAAACTGGTCTGGTACTACAACAACCTGCGCGGTAAGCCGAACAAGAAGAAGATCATTGCTCGTGAGCGCGGCTACCACGGTTGCTCCGTAGTTTCTGGTTCCATGACCGGCATGTCGTTCTACCATGACCACATGGATCTGCCGATTGCAGGCATCCTGCGTACTGGTGCTCCTCACTACTACTGGGGCGCCGAGCCAGGTGAGACTGAGCTGGAATTCTCTGCCCGCCGTGCACGTGAACTCGAAGAGCTCATCCTGCGTGAAGGCCCAGACACCATCGGCGCATTCATTGCTGAGCCTGTGCTCGGAACCGGTGGTATTACCCCTCCGCCAGAAGGCTACTGGGCTGCTGTTCAGCCTGTATTGAAAAAGTACGACATCCTGCTGATCGCTGACGAAGTGATCACCGGCTTTGGCCGTACTGGTGCCATGTTCGGCTGCGACAAGTACGGTATCGAGCCTGATCTGATCACCGTAGCTAAAGGCCTGACTTCTGCCTACGCACCGCTGTCGGCTTCGATTGTTGGTGAGAAGGTGTACAAGGTGATGGAGGAAGGCGCTGATCGCGTTGGTGCCTTCTCCCACGGCTACACCTACTCGGGCCACCCTATCGGTGTCGCGGCAGCAAACGCTGTGCTCGACATCGTCGAGGGTGAGAACATTCCAGCGCACGTCGACAAGGTTGGCCAGTATTTCCAAAAGTCGATGCAGGAGACCTTCTCCTCGCTGCCAATCGTCGGCGAAGTGCGTGGTGTGGGCATGATGGCCGCCATTGAGTTCGTAGCGGATCCGGCCACCAAGAAGCGTTTCGACCCAGCCCTCAAGGTTGGTGCACGGATCTCGAAAGCAGCCCGTGATCGCAACTTGATCGCTCGTGCTATGCCTCACGGTGAAATCCTGGGCTTTGCTCCTCCTCTTGTCACGACCGAACAGGAAGTGGATCGCATCATCAGCATCGCACACGAAGCTGTGCTGAGCGTCCTTGATGAGCTGAAGGTCTGAGCCATCAACGTTGGCAATGATGCCAGCTGAATTACCCCCTTCGTTTTAAGCCCGCCTTTAGGCGGGCTTTTTTTGTAGTGCTATCACAATCAAAGCCAAGACGCTGTCATCAGTTCACAAGGACGTACTTTCGGGTCAGATACTGTCCAAGGCCCGGAAAGTAAAAGCCCGCGCCGGAGACCGGTGCGGGCTTATTCATCTCATCGTGGACTCAAACGAGAGCGCTAGGATGACCGAGCTGGCTCCGATCAAAGAAGCAGTGGCTACCTATACGTCCAGGGCTGCCGAGAAGCTTCGTGCCCAGCAGTCACTCTGCAAGCGGCTACGGGTGAGTATCCGCACGGGCCAGTTCAACCCAAATGAGGCCAAGTATGCCAACGGAATCCTCGTCGACCTGCCATACGCTACGGACGACACGCGTTTGCTGACAAAGGCTGCATAGGAGGGGGTAGAGCTGGTTTACCGGGAGGGCTTCCGCTACAGCAAGGAGAGGTATTGCTGCTCGACCTGAGTCAGCGGAACGAGATCACCGGTGACCTTTTTGCAGTTGCCCAGCCGGTAGCGAGTACAAAACTCATGGGCGTGCTTGATGCGTTGAGTGCTAGGTGGGGTAGGGGACAATGCGGTTGGCGAGCGTACATGTCGATCCCAGCTGGATGCGCCGGGAGATGATGAGCCAGAGCTTTACCACGCGAGTTGATGAGCTCTGGACGGTGTACTGCAAATAGAGCGGGGTATGAGCAAGGCCAAAGCTTCCAGCTCCCCTAGCCCTGAACGACCTTATCGGTTGTCTTCAGTTACGTACGGACGGAAACCGAGTCCAAAGAAGCTATCAAGGAGGAACGCTTCCCGGAATTCGATTCCGGGTGTAAGGCGAAGAATCTCGTAGACATCTCGCTTATCGGCCTCAGGCATACGCGCGCCGAAGATGATGGCGGAGACGGGGGCTGGAGCTTGATAAAGCTTCCCGCCAACATCCATGATTGCTCGCCATTCCTTCTCGTAGCTCCATTGCTTGGCCTTGGTGAACAGGCAGGCCTCCAGAAAAGCCTCCGTGGCGCCGGCATGCAGGTTCTTCACGGACAGTGACGGGTATACATCGGTGTACTTCACCGGTCTGGCCATGGTCGTCAGCGGGGAGGTCTCATCGATTTTGTACTCGATGCAGAAGCCCTTGTGGTTCTCGGCGTAGTGAGACCACATCAGAATTTCATCGGGTGCCTCGCTGAGGCAGAACACACCAATGTTCTGCATGAGCGAGCCGAGTCCGTCGCGAAGCCGCTCATAGGCAAGCTCGTCCTCCTCGCTCGGCACCTTAAGTGAGTCCTCCACCTCAGCATTTTGTGTGGCTTTTTCGACCGCGTGGGCTACGGACTCTGCCAGCTTGCTGCGGTCGAGGTTGATGGCGCAGTCAAACGGATCATTGAAGGAGACCGGGGTGGACAGCCAGACTTTGTTGTCGGCCAAGGACTGCAGTGAATCGCCCCTGGTTTCCTAGACACTCTCCAAGCTCAGGAAATAGCGTTTCTCATACTCTACTGGAGACAGCTGCATAGCACTGCTGTGTCGACGTTTTGGGTTTGCGTCGCCAAACGGCCATCAGCATCGCGTCGATAGCAAGGTCGCTGCACATCCTTGGCTTCATTGACCAACCAATTACTTGGCGTGAGAAGAGATCCAGCACTACCGCCAGATAAAGCCATCCTTCATAGGTGCGGATGTAAGTGATATCGGTCACCCAGACCTTGTTCGGCTCGCTGACCTTGAACTGCCGGGCAAGGTGGTTGGGCGAGGCCACGGTTGGTTTTCCGCCATAAAACCCAGGACGACGGCGATAACCCGTTTGCGAACGCAACCCCTCTGCTTGCATCAAACGACCGACTCGATTTCGCCCGCATGTCTCTCCCAGCTCACGCAGGTCACCATGAATTTTGCGATAGCCGTACACACCTCCGCTTTCGAGCCAAGCATGTTTGATCAAACCAAGCAGACGATGATCTTCTTTTGCTCGGGCAGATTGAGGCTCCGCCAACCAAGCGTAGTAGCCGCTGGGATGCACCTTGAGGGTTTGGCAAAGACGCCGCACCGGGTAATCCGTCGAGTGCTTCTTGATGAAGGCGTACTTCAGCCGCACTCCTTGGCAAAGTACGCGGCGGCCTTCTTTAAGATGTCTCGCTCTTCCGTCACGCGCTTGAGTTCAGCGCGCAGCTTGCGCAGTTCAGCCTGCTGATCATTGTCTTGCTGACGCTGCTCTTGGGGCTTGCTGTAGACCTTGATCCAGGCGTAAAGGCTGTGCACGGACATGCCCAGGCGCTGGGCGACCTCAGCGACAGGCTTGCCTTTCTCGGTCACTTGCTTGACCGCTTCGATCTTGAATTCTTCAGGGTAACGCTGACGACTCATGGCACCTCCTATTTGGGCCTCATTATGAGGCTTGGAGGTGTCTACGAAACCAGGGGCGATTCAAGCCTGATTTCCACGCCGCGCTCAGCACGGCGTGCTGTGGATGACCGTCATCAGAAGGACAAGTCTGGCCGCAACGGTCGCAAACTACGCTGACCGCAACGGCTGCGAGGGTCGACTCTTTGATCATCATTGGCTCTCCCCTAAGTCTGAGGCTTGTTGCACTGCTCGGGTGCGTCCATGAACAGGTGGGGTTTCCCGTACCTAGTGATGATGAATGAGTGCCCTTTGACTACGAGCGCGGCGATGCCAGCAAGCTGAAAAACACCTTCTTCGTCAGGGAGGAACTCATCGGCAAGCTCACCACCTTTCCGGGTAGAAAAGAGGTGCTGATCTCATGGCTATTTCTCTCCTGGGGGTAACAAGAAATGAAGACCATGACGCTGGAGTGGTCAAGGAAGCGAGAGGAAAATTCTAAGAAATATCAATTTAAATCAGTATGTTAAGAGCATGCCCTTAAAATGGGAGTGCCCAATTTTAAGGGCGATTTCTTAGAGAGCAATCGCCCAGGTCGAACTCCTGAAGCTGATATGCTGACATGGATGCGAGGCAAGCAGAGCGCGCAGGCGCGAGGATGAAAGCCCGAAGGGCCGAGACGCCGAAAGGTGGCTCGGTTCACGCCAGCCGGCCCGCGAGGGCGCGCCCGGGCAAGACAAATTCTGATGGAGGCACTTATGAGTCGAGACGCGAAGGACACCGTGTACTGCAGCATACAAATGCCCATGGCCCAAGGCCGAGAGCTCTTGGAACTAATTGCAAAGCTCCGCGCTTCCGCTGCTCACCCATCTCTCGAGTCGGTCTTGAAGGAAGCCGAGGGCGAGCTGGAGATGTCCATCGAATTCGTCGAGCGGATGCTTGCCGATGAAGGCGGGCTCGGTCGCAAGCCTCACTAAGAAATGAAGCCATGGCCAGTGATGATTCGCTCCACTTCCTTGAAAACCGCCGTCGGAGAGCATTATGGATATTGGCTCACCTAGACCCTGGTGATCCAAGAGCACTATGCGTTTTGAGGGTGTTGGATGAGATAGATCAGCAGGAGCGACCTTCACTCGGGTCACTGCGAATTCTCAGCGTTGAAGAGATCTCCAATCAGGTGACTGCTGAGCCCCATCCGATTGGGACATCCATCGTGCGGGACGACGCTATACCGGAGCCGTGGCGTGAGCGCTTCTTGTGTGCAAGCTACGGTTCAACCCGTGTAGCTGAGGGCGGCTATCTGCACGACTGGCTGAAGTTCCTTTCAAAGTGGCAACAGGAAATGACCCACCTTGAGCGTCACAGAGCGGCTCGGGATCGAAAGGGCTAGCGCACTTTGCGTAGATTTACGCACTTCATGAGCAAGCGGAGCGCGCAGCCAGGATGGCGGAGGTGTGAGGATGGAAGCCCACCGGGCCGAGCCCTGTTGGGCTCGATTTACGACAGCCGTCCCCGGTAGGGGCACGCTCAATTATCGTTGCTGGTCATTGATCAGCATCCTTCGCGAACACCCTTTCCCAATCTCGCCTCACAAGGTCAGCACAAGCACGTGGAGCTCCACCAAAACACCGGTTAGATACCCGATGCATTTCTGCCTCGGTTTGAAACCTGATGGGTGCGCCTTGCTCATTAACAAGAACTCCGTTGGCGCCGATAATAAGGGCATGGCCGGCTACGATGTCGTGGGCGGAAACAGGGTATAGCGAAACACCGCACACCCCATTCCCAGCTGCTACCCGAGCTAACCTGTACGCGATTGACGGCATGGGATACCCCCCCCGGCGAGCAGAGCTCTCGATTAATGCTGGACTTACGGAATGCTGCAGTGCTTACCATCACAAGGCTGCCTTCAGCGAGATCTTTACGGGAGAGATCGACTCGAATCGGTGGGCGGCATTCGTTGCCATGGATGAGCTTCTCGGCGGGCAAGCGCTATGTGGAGGCAAACAAAATAGCCATTGATAGTTTAGTATGTCAGTCTGTTTCCTACTAATCGCATCAAGGATTACCTATGTCTCGCCTAGCTGAGTTCCGTCAACTCGAGCAACAACTCGCCGCCCAACTAGCTGAGCTCGAAGCGCTCAAGGGCAGCTCTGAGCTGCAGAAAGAAATCGAGTTTGAGACCAAACTGCGTGACCTGCTCGCCGAATACGGCTTCAATCTGCGTCACGTCATCAACGTGCTGGATCCGCAGGCGAGCCGACGTGCTGCTCCGGCCATTACTGAAAAGGCTCCGCGCCGCGCCCGCCAAGTAAAGCAGTACAAGAACCCGCATAACGGGGAGATCATTGAAACCAAAGGCGGCAATCATAAGCTGCTGAAAGAATGGAAAGCCGAGTACGGTAGCGACACTGTCGAGACCTGGTCGTCTCGCTAATTCCTTGATAACCGACTTCAGTGCAATGCTCATAGTTGCAGAGGTTGGATTGAAGCTGGATACGTAAAGGCCCCGGTGACCTAAGCCTTCCGGGGCCCTATCTACAGCCGAGCTACTCAGTGGTTTTGGAGGTACTCTGCGAGGGAATCCATGTCCTCCTCTTCTTCCTCGTCATAGACAGACTCACCGTTATGTTCCGGGCATTCCCCACGGTGATTAATGTCGGCTGCGCGGTAGATGTAGTCTTCCCCACAGAACCTGCAGAATGCGTAGTCTTCTTCATACCTGGACGCGCAGTCCTGGCAGACCCAACCATCAGGTTCCCGTTCCTCGTAACCAAGGGGGGTGATGTCAATCGATTTTTCGTTGCAGCACTCGCATGCCGGCGCCAAGCCCGCATAGATGACTCGGCCAACACGTTCGAGGTCGAGACGCTGCAGTGGATTTGGCTTCATGCGGGGGACGCATTCGACAAGCTTCTGGATACCCGTTTCGTTGTAGTTGAGCAGGTCAACGTCGGTCGAGTCGAAGAACGAATCGCTTTTGAGGGCGATCTTGCTGTTGTAGCCGAGGTAATGAGAAACCGCAGCATGGGCATGGGCTGGCCGAATGTCTTCTCCACGAGCACGGTAATACTCACGTAAAAACTCGACTGCAGCGTCAATTACATCAGGGTTTTTTTTGTCAGACATGGCGTAGCTTCCTAAGTCAGGCAGCCGACAGATTGCTCGATGGAGCATGACGAGTATTTAAGCGTGCTGTCAGCCTGAATAGGGAAGTGCCATATTAGGTGGCGTAGCTGCACAACGTGTAAAAATACCGTTTTAGCTTACTCGCAAGCAGGTGAGGTACAGACTTAGTTTAGACCTAGGCACTTCGTCTGGTCAAGCTACAGCGCTGCGTCTCGCGTCGACGGGTATCGGCCAGGCACGAACCTGCTGGCAATGCTTCGAGCCAGTAAGGCGCGAGTGTTGTTGCTCGACCTGAACCATCCGAACGAAATAACGGGTGACCTGTTCGTAGCCTCGCCGCGAGCAAAAAGCTCATGGGCGTAATTGATGCGGTGAATGGATGATGGGTAGGGTGACGATGCGTCTGGCGAGCGTCCCGGTCGACTCGTCATGGGATATGCGCCGGGAAATGATGAGCCAAAGCCTCACTACACGGGTAGATGAGCTATGGATGATGTTCTGTAATTGATCACGCGATTGCTCGATTGATGCAGCGCGAAGCGAACACAGAAAAAAGCGGCTAATGAACTCCAGAGCCGCTGTACTGCTGAGCAGTAAACTGGGCAAGCCCAGCAAGAGAGGGGGTGGAATTGCCGCCCCACCCCTAGGGATGCTCCGATCAACTTGTCGTGCAGCCGCGGCAAGTTGCAATTTTCCAGGCACCTACAGCGTCATTGGACGA